>JALWUZ010000298.1 GCA_027079895.1 Anaerolineae bacterium | reverse complement strand
GCGACCCACCGCTCCCTGTGCCCAGCCCGTCCCGCCCAGCACTTTCAGTATCCTCGAACGGATCGAATGGGCTGCGACTAGCCTCTACCTGCACTGTGCCAGCCACCTTGCGCCTTTCAGTATCCTCGAACGGATCGAATGGGCTGCGACACCAGAATCGCGGAACTGGCCGATACGAACCATCCAGCTTTCAGTATCCTCGAACGGATCGAATGGGCTGCGACGCCCGAACGCACCGAACACCGCCTTTACCTTCTCGGCTTTCAGTATCCTCGAACGGATCGAATGGGCTGCGACGCGTCGGCGTCGGCGTGACGGTGGACGTGATAGTGGCTTTCAGTATCCTCGAACGGATCGAATGGGCTGCGACAGGTGTACCAAATACTGAACGAGAGAATCAGTCCAGCTTTCAGTATCCTCGAACGGATCGAATGGGCTGCGACTTGCGCCTGGCGCAAGAGATGGAAAAGCAATTGCAGGCTTTCAGTATCCTCGAACGGATCGAATGGGCTGCGACAGTCAGAGCCTCCGCCTGCCGGAGTGCCAGACACGACCTTTCAGTATCCTCGAACGGATCGAATGGGCTGCGACGGACGAGGAGCATCACTCGAAGAGAAGCGACGGAAACTTTCAGTATCCTCGAACGGATCGAATGGGCTGCGACGCGCCGCCTTGTTGAATTGCAGCATCAGGTCGCGCTCTTTCAGTATCCTCGAACGGATCGAATGGGCTGCGACGCTTGCACTTCGATGATTCGAGCGCAATGCGTCAGGCTTTCAGTATCCTCGAACGGATCGAATGGGCTGCGACTTGAATGGTGAGCACCTGGATAAGCCGCCCAGGCTTTCAGTATCCTCGAACGGATCGAATGGGCTGCGACGTCTCAACACTCCAAAACCGGCAGCGGCCATCGCTTCTTTCAGTATCCTCGAACGGATCGAATGGGCTGCGACTCAGAGTTGGAGAAGGCGACGGAGAAGGGGACGGAGTACTTTCAGTATCCTCGAACGGATCGAATGGGCTGCGACATGCGCAATGATGCGTACCGCGATGTCACTGACACGTCTTTCAGTATCCTCGAACGGATCGAATGGGCTGCGACGGCCGAAGGCCTGCGACGTGACAGTAAATTTGACAAGCCTTTCAGTATCCTCGAACGGATCGAATGGGCTGCGACCACTCATTACAACAAGCCCTACCGTCGCTGTGTCAGACCTTTCAGTATCCTCGAACGGATCGAATGGGCTGCGACGTCATCGCTCTCGATCGTCAGTGTGCCGAATTGCGCCTTTCAGTATCCTCGAACGGATCGAATGGGCTGCGACGATGGACAACTCCGTGATCCTGATGATGGACATAGACCTTTCAGTATCCTCGAACGGATCGAATGGGCTGCGACTTCCCCACCCGCCTTCAAGGTCTGATAGGGCTCTGTGCTTTCAGTATCCTCGAACGGATCGAATGGGCTGCGACTAATGGCACAGCGTCCATTCCCCTCCCGCTCAATCGCTTTCAGTATCCTCGAACGGATCGAATGGGCTGCGACCAGGAACTCACTGTCCTCATCAATGCGCTTGTCATTCTTTCAGTATCCTCGAACGGATCGAATGGGCTGCGACCCTGTACGAGATTGCGCGTGCTGCCGCTATTGCGACCTTTCAGTATCCTCGAACGGATCGAATGGGCTGCGACAGGCTGATGCGGTAATGAGCGTGTCGTCCACACAGGCTTTCAGTATCCTCGAACGGATCGAATGGGCTGCGACTCAGGCTGGGCAACAGCAGACCGCAGCGGCCAGTGCGTCTTTCAGTATCCTCGAACGGATCGAATGGGCTGCGACGCAAGAGGCTTTCCACGAGGCACTGGACACCAAGCCTTTCAGTATCCTCGAACGGATCGAATGGGCTGCGACCACGCACAGCACTACACTCTCAACGCGATAATCATTCTTTCAGTATCCTCGAACGGATCGAATGGGCTGCGACGACCGAATAGCCCGACTCAGCCTGGCCTGGGAAGCCCTTTCAGTATCCTCGAACGGATCGAATGGGCTGCGACTCCTGATGATGGACATAGACAGGCTGTACAAGTTCAACTTTCAGTATCCTCGAACGGATCGAATGGGCTGCGACCATTGCTGAGATTCAGCGATGCGTAGAGTTTCTGCTCTTTCAGTATCCTCGAACGGATCGAATGGGCTGCGACTCTCAAACATCCCTGCTTCCTCCTTGCGTTGCGCCCTTTCAGTATCCTCGAACGGATCGAATGGGCTGCGACAGCACCGACGCCGTGCTGATCCAAGCAACCAGCAAGCTTTCAGTATCCTCGAACGGATCGAATGGGCTGCGACCGTCTTACACAAAGACGATGTTCTTCAATATTCACACCTTTCAGTATCCTCGAACGGATCGAATGGGCTGCGACGGGAGGTTTACGCCAGTGCTTACTTTTGTGTTGCGCCTTTCAGTATCCTCGAACGGATCGAATGGGCTGCGACTCTTCTTGTTCAGATGAAAGTAACTGTCTCCGCACACTTTCAGTATCCTCGAACGGATCGAATGGGCTGCGACGGCGACACTCTCTTACGTACAGGAGTACTGCCGGACTTTCAGTATCCTCGAACGGATCGAATGGGCTGCGACCCCGGCGCAACTGCTCAATGTCTCTGGCGTTCGCGCTTTCAGTATCCTCGAACGGATCGAATGGGCTGCGACACTTCATCGCAGTCTTCTACGGCAACAACGTGCCGCTTTCAGTATCCTCGAACGGATCGAATGGGCTGCGACCCCCACTCGACGCTGTGAAGGAGTGGGTAAAGAAACGTCTTTCAGTATCCTCGAACGGATCGAATGGGCTGCGACCGGAAAGCTACGCTGTTTACGCGACCCTCCGCGTGACTTTCAGTATCCTCGAACGGATCGAATGGGCTGCGACTGGAATGACCGGCCGCAGTCGTTCACGCTCGAAGCAGCTTTCAGTATCCTCGAACGGATCGAATGGGCTGCGACCTGGCAATGAACAGTGACGCCCCGGCGAACTTCTTGCCTTTCAGTATCCTCGAACGGATCGAATGGGCTGCGACTACAGGCCGGAGAGGACAGTACGCATCCGGTCCAACCTTTCAGTATCCTCGAACGGATCGAATGGGCTGCGACGCTCCCTGGTTCGATAAGGCCTTCATCAAAGAGACCTCTTTCAGTATCCTCGAACGGATCGAATGGGCTGCGACGGCTGGTGGCGGCGACGCGGCCACCCGAAAAGAACACTTTCAGTATCCTCGAACGGATCGAATGGGCTGCGACTTATGGGAGGCAAAGCGCGGGCCCACTCTGCCAAGCCTTTCAGTATCCTCGAACGGATCGAATGGGCTGCGACGACACCACGCAGGTGAAGCGGCTGCCCGACCTCATCACTTTCAGTATCCTCGAACGGATCGAATGGGCTGCGACGGTATTGCCTCGTAAGGTGGACAAGGTACTGGACGACTTTCAGTATCCTCGAACGGATCGAATGGGCTGCGACGTCTCTAATGTGCCTTCGATCTGGTCCGATGAGCCTCTTTCAGTATCCTCGAACGGATCGAATGGGCTGCGACGCGGCGCGGACGGCGTGCAGCACGTCTTTCGCGCCGCTTTCAGTATCCTCGAACGGATCGAATGGGCTGCGACTCCAGGCCATGCTGATGCGGCTGCTGCCGCCAGAACCTTTCAGTATCCTCGAACGGATCGAATGGGCTGCGACGTCACTATCCTTTTCCTCCTCGGACAGCTCGCTGTACTTTCAGTATCCTCGAACGGATCGAATGGGCTGCGACTAGAATGATGGTTTTCCTGTGCTATCCACCCACTCAGCTTTCAGTATCCTCGAACGGATCGAATGGGCTGCGACAAGGAGGTCGGGATGAACAAGATGATCCCCAAAGTTGCTTTCAGTATCCTCGAACGGATCGAATGGGCTGCGACTCCTTCCTGGAAGAGTTGCCGAGCGACTTGACCCAGGCTTTCAGTATCCTCGAACGGATCGAATGGGCTGCGACTGCCAATTCCTCCGCGAGTGCATTGAACTCATCGACTTTCAGTATCCTCGAACGGATCGAATGGGCTGCGACATCATCTGCCTACGCCATCGCTTCACCGCCCAGGCACTTTCAGTATCCTCGAACGGATCGAATGGGCTGCGACCGCATGCTGGCGTCTGCGGTGTCGCTGCCATCGAGGTCTTTCAGTATCCTCGAACGGATCGAATGGGCTGCGACATCCAGTGACACTGCGCAGTCTGGTGCATCAATACACTTTCAGTATCCTCGAACGGATCGAATGGGCTGCGACCGTGACGCCCCCCAGCCTGGCATTGGCCTGTCCTGGCTTTCAGTATCCTCGAACGGATCGAATGGGCTGCGACGCTGCAAGCGCGGCTACACCGCGCCAAGTCCATTGTTCCTTTCAGTATCCTCGAACGGATCGAATGGGCTGCGACTGTCTATGTACTGCTCAGTGCCGTTGTAGTAGTCACCTTTCAGTATCCTCGAACGGATCGAATGGGCTGCGACCCTTGCGATAGCCGTCCAGGATAGCCTTCACGTCGTCCTTTCAGTATCCTCGAACGGATCGAATGGGCTGCGACCCAATGCGACAGTGCATATTACTGGCTACCCATATCTTTCAGTATCCTCGAACGGATCGAATGGGCTGCGACCCTGGGTGATGCGGTAGAGGAGTATGCGGCCAGCCTCTTTCAGTATCCTCGAACGGATCGAATGGGCTGCGACGCCGCCGCCTCCGCCATCGGACAGTGATGGCTATGCCTTTCAGTATCCTCGAACGGATCGAATGGGCTGCGACTTCCCACCACTGCGCTATTGCGTGGTGCAGTGCATACTTTCAGTATCCTCGAACGGATCGAATGGGCTGCGACCGTCGCCGACCAGGAACGGCAGCGGCAGGTCACGGCGGCTTTCAGTATCCTCGAACGGATCGAATGGGCTGCGACGTCATGCCAGTGATTACAGTTCAACTGGACGCACTCGACTTTCAGTATCCTCGAACGGATCGAATGGGCTGCGACAGTGATAGGGCCTCCACTGTTGCACTGAACTCGTCAGCTTTCAGTATCCTCGAACGGATCGAATGGGCTGCGACGTGTGCGGTTCAGACTATTCAGTTAAGAATGAAGAACTTTCAGTATCCTCGAACGGATCGAATGGGCTGCGACGCAAGCACCCTAAAGGCAAACCGCTGAGCGTCAGACTCTTTCAGTATCCTCGAACGGATCGAATGGGCTGCGACTCCGGCATCGTCAACAACGACGACGTCATCAATATCGCTTTCAGTATCCTCGAACGGATCGAATGGGCTGCGACAGATGGCCCGAGGGAACAAGTCCGGTGCAACGTCGGACTTTCAGTATCCTCGAACGGATCGAATGGGCTGCGACTGCCAGTGTCAGCGAGTGTAGGAAGTGGCTCATTAACTTTCAGTATCCTCGAACGGATCGAATGGGCTGCGACGCGACACCGACAGTCACAAAGTCCACATCATCGCTGCTTTCAGTATCCTCGAACGGATCGAATGGGCTGCGACTGTGATAGGCACAGTCCAGTCTCTATCCCTGTTCTTCTTTCAGTATCCTCGAACGGATCGAATGGGCTGCGACATTGCAGTCGGGATAATCACGCCAGTGCCAAGTCGCACTTTCAGTATCCTCGAACGGATCGAATGGGCTGCGACGACTTGTTCCCTCCTTTGTTTTACTTGTTCGACTAACGCTTTCAGTATCCTCGAACGGATCGAATGGGCTGCGACGCGAGGAATGATGAAGACGATAAACCATCAGCGAAGCTTTCAGTATCCTCGAACGGATCGAATGGGCTGCGACGCACACCCACTTCATGTGGGCGTGAACGGCTCCTACCTTTCAGTATCCTCGAACGGATCGAATGGGCTGCGACTGTGATGTAGTGCCACATAAGAAGGCTGACGACCACACTTTCAGTATCCTCGAACGGATCGAATGGGCTGCGACTGCTTCTATCAGCCGGATGTGATGCGCTATGTTCGACCTTTCAGTATCCTCGAACGGATCGAATGGGCTGCGACAAATGAGGGAATGAGGTAAACACAATCCATCTTGGCTTTCAGTATCCTCGAACGGATCGAATGGGCTGCGACCCGACCCGGCCGCCCTCATCCCGGCCACCGTCGCGGCTTT
>JALWUZ010000297.1 GCA_027079895.1 Anaerolineae bacterium | reverse complement strand
GGGCTGGTGCAGAATCTCCTGGCCCACGAGACCCCCTTCTCGGTGCGGGTGGGACTGGCGGCGGCGGCCCGCTTGCTCCCCGTCGAGGCCGATGCCGACTCCCAGGCGGCGGCGTTGGAGTTCGTCGTCGAGCGGCTGCGCGGCCTGCTGCGGGAGGAGGGCTTCCGCTACGATGTGGTGGACGCCGTTCTCGCGGCGCGGGGCGACGACCCCTTCCGCGCCCGTCAGGCCGTCGTCCAACTGTCCGCCTGGGTCGCCCGCCCCGACTGGCCCCGCATCCTGGATAACTACGCCCGCTGCGTGCGCATCACCCGCCAGTACCCGGAGCGGTTCGACCTCGACCCGGCCCGTTTCGTCCGCCCGGCGGAGAACGACCTGTACGCCGCTTACCGCGCCGCGCGGGAGCGGATTACTCCCCGCAGCACCGTTGACGAGTTCCTCACCGCCTTCCTGCCGCTGGTGGATGTGATTGACCGCTATTTCGCCCGCGAGTCCGGCGTGCTGGTGATGGCGGAGGAGCGGGAACTGCGGGAGAACCGCCTGGCGCAGTTGCAGCATATCGCTGCGCTGGCGGAGGGGATTGTTGATTTGAGCAGGTTGGAGGGGTTCTGAGAGGTTTGCAAGTGGGCAAGTGGCAGGTTTGCAAGTAGGCAAGTTTGCAGGTGGCAGGTTTGCAAGTGGGCAAGTGGCAAGTTTGCAGGTAGGCAGGTTTGCAGGTGGCGGAAGGAGCCTTGGGGGCAGGCCGCGCGTCTGTCCCCTCTTTTTTGTTTGTCGAGTAGTCACGTCAGACGCTGCGCCGCGATCTTTGCTTGTCGAGCCGTCACGTCAGACGCTGCGCCGCGATCTTTGCTTGTCGAGCCGTCACGTCAGACGCTGCGCCGTAGTCTTTGCTTGTCGAGCCGTCACGTCCGATGCTGCGCCGCGATTCTTGCTTGTCGAGCCCCACTCCCGCGCCGGACCGGTAAAACCCCCGTCACTATCGCCCGCTTTCGGTGTTATTGCTATTGCCAGGTTCACCGGTCGGCGGGGACGGCCGGTGGGCCGGCGAGAACCTATGGGAGGTGTCCAGATGAGCAAGCGCGTGGTAATCACCGGCCTGGGAGCCGTCACTCCGGTGGGCAACGACATACCCACGATGTGGGACGCGCTCTTGACCGGACGGAGTGGCGCGGGCCGCATCACCGCCTTCGACCCGTCCGACATGGAGGTGCAAATCGCCGCCGAGGTCAAGGACTTCGACCCGGAGGCTCTGTTCGGTCGGCGGCTGGCCCGCCGTCACGACCGCTTCACCCTGTTCGCAATGGAGGCCGCCCGGCAGGCCATCGCCGACTCCGGCCTGGAATTCGACGAGGAGTTGAAATGGAAGACCGGCGTCCTGGTCGGCACCGGCATCGGCGGCATCATCTCGCTTCAGAAGGGGTATCGCATACTGGGCGAGCGGGGGCCGCACCGCGTGAGCCCGTTCATGATTCCGATGATGATGCCCAACGCCGCCGCCGGGATGATCGCCATCACCTACGGCCTGCACGGGCCGAACTTCTCGCTGGCCTCCGCCTGTGCGACCGGCTCGCACGCCATCGGCGAGGCGGCGGCCATCATCCGGCGCGGCGACGCCGAGGTGATGGTCTGCGGCGGCTCCGAGGCGGTCATCGTGCCGGTCGCGCTCGCCGCCTTCAACAACATGGGGGCCGTCTCCCGCCGCAACGACGAGCCGGAGCGGGCCTGCCGTCCCTTCGACGCCAACCGCGACGGCTTCGTGATGGGAGAGGGGGCCGGCGTGCTGGTGTTGGAGAGCCTGGAACACGCCTGTATGCGCGGGGCGCACATCTACGCCGAACTGGCCGGCTACGGGGCGACCTCCGACGCCTTCCACGTCACCGCCCCGGCGGAGGACGGCAAAGGTGCCGCCCGCGCGATGGCTCTCGCGCTGCGGAACGGGGGGCTTGCGCCGGAGGAGGTGGACTACATCAACGCCCACGGCACCGGCACCGCCCTCAACGACCGCGCCGAAACGCTGGCCATCCGCAACCTCTTCGGCAAGCACGCCTACAACCTGGCCGTCAGTTCCACCAAGTCAATGACCGGCCACTTGATCGGGGCCGCCGGCGCAGTCGAGGCCATCGTCTGCGCCAAGAGTCTGGAGACCGGCTGGGTTCACCCGACCATCAACTACGAGACCCCCGACCCGGAGTGCGACCTGGACTACGTCCCCAACGTCGCCCGTCACCTCATGCCGCGCGTCGCCCTCTCCAACTCCTTCGGCTTCGGCGGGCACAACGGCTGCCTCGCCTTCCGCCGCTGGGAGGGCGAGAAATGACCACCAGGCACGCCCACATCGTCGGCTGGGGAAAGGCGGTGCCGGAACGGGTACTGACCAACGACGACCTCTCCCAGATGGTGGACACGTCCGACGAGTGGATTCGCACCCGCACCGGCATCGGGGAGCGACGGATCGCCGGCGACGATGAGACGACCCTGACCCTCTCGCTCCGCGCGGCGCGGCAGGCGTTGGAGCGGGCGGGACTGAACCCGGCCCATCTGGATCTGATCATCGTCGCCACCGTCACGCCGGAGCACAACTTCCCGGCGACCGCCTGTCTGGTGCAGGACGGCCTGGGGGCGACGAACGCGGCCGCCTTCGACCTTTCCGCCGGATGTACCGGATTCGTCTACGGGCTGAGCGTCGCCGCCGACCTGATCGCCGGGGGGAATTACGACACGGCGTTGGTCATCGGCGCGGAGACCCTCTCCCGCATCACCGATTGGAACGACCGGGCGACCTGCGTCCTGTTCGGCGACGGGGCCGGGGCCGTCGTCCTGCAAGGGAGCGAGGCGAAAGGGGGCGTCCTGGCGACCATCCTCGGCGCCGACGGCTCCGGCGGCGACCTGCTGAAGTTGCCGGCCGGCGGCAGTCGGGAACCGGCCTCCCACCGCACCGTCGCCGAGGGGCGGCATTACCTCCAGATGCGCGGCCGGGAGGTGTTCCGCTTCGCCGTGCGCAAGATGCCGGCCGCCACCCGGCAGGTCTTGGAACGGGCCGGGGAGGATTTGGAGTCCCTCGACCTGCTCATCCCCCATCAGGCCAATCAGCGGATCATCCAGTCGGCCACCAGGGGGCTGAAAATCCCGCCCGAAAAGGTGTTCAGCAACCTCGAACGGTACGGGAACACCTCCTCCGCCTCCATCCCCATCGCCCTGTGCGAGGCGGTGGAGCAGGGCCGGGTGCAGCGGGACGACCTGGTGGTCTGCGTCGGTTTCGGCGCGGGGCTGACCTGGGGCGCGGCGGCCATCCGTTGGAGCGTCCCCCTGCCGCCGGAGCGACCTCCGCGCCGGGTGCAGTTCTGGCAGGAGATGCGCTACCGGTATGCCGCGCTGCGCTCGCTGGTGCGGCGGCTCCTGCGGCGGCTGCTATCGCTGGGGGTGCGGGAATGAGCGAGACGCGCACCGAAGAAAGTCCGGCCCTCGCCCGCCTGGAACGGTTGCGGGAGCAGGCGCGGCTCGGCGGCGGAGCGCAGCGCATCGAACGGCAGCACGCACGGGGCAAACTGACGGCCCGCGAGCGGATCGCCTACCTCCTTGACCCCGGCACCTTCTGCGAGTTGGACGAGTTCGCCACCCACCGGGCGACCGACTTCGGCCTGGAACGGCGGCGCGTGCCGGGGGACAGCGTCGTCACCGGCTGGGGGGAGATTGACGGGCGGACGGTCTACGTCTTCGCCCAGGACTTCACCGTCTTGGGCGGCTCGGTGGGGGAAGCGCACGGGCGGAAAATCTGCAAGGTGCTCGACCTGGCCCTGGAAAACGGCGCACCGGTCATCGGACTGAACGACTCCGGCGGGGCGCGTATCCAGGAAGGGGTGGACGCGCTGGCCGCCTACGGGGAGATTTTCTACCGGAACGTGCTCGCCTCCGGCGTCATCCCCCAGATTTCGGTCATCGTCGGGCCCTGCGCCGGGGGCGCGGTCTACTCGCCCGCGCTGACCGACTTCATCTTCATGACCGCCGGGACGGCGCGGATGTTCATCACCGGGCCGGAGGTGATCAAGGCGGTGACGCACGAGGAGGTCGGCGCGGAGGAGTTGGGCGGCGCGGAGGTTCACAATCGGGTGAGCGGCGTGGCCCACTTCGCGGCCCCGTCGGAGGAGGAGACTTTCGACCAGGTGCGGCGGCTGCTCTCCTACCTGCCGTCCAACAACGCCGACGACCCGCCATACATCCCTCCCACCGACCCGCCGGGCCGCATGGACGAATCGCTCGACCATCTGGTGCCGGATGACCCGGCGCAGGGGTACGATATGCGGGCGGTCATCGAGCGGGTGGCCGACGAGGGGAGTTTCCTCGAAGTGCAGGCCGGGTTCGCCCCCAACCTGATCGTCGGGTTCGCGCGGCTGGGGGGGTATGTGGTGGGGATTGTGGCCCAGCAGCCGGCGGTGCTGGCCGGCGTGCTCGACAGCGACGCCGCCGACAAGGGGGCGCGGTTCATCCGCTTCTGCGATAGTTTCAACATCCCGCTGCTGACCTTCACCGACACGCCCGGATTCCTGCCGGGCGTGGCCCAGGAGCACGGCGGCATCATCCGTCACGGGGCGAAGATGATCTACGCCTACGCCGAGGCCAGCGTCCCCAAACTGTCCGTCATCACCAGGAAGGCTTACGGCGGGGCCTACATCGTGATGAGTTCCAAGCACCTGCGCGGCGACATCTGCCTGGCCTGGCCGGGGGCGGAGATCGCCGTGATGGGGCCGCAGGGGGCGGTGAACATCATCTTCCGCCGGGAGTTGCGGGAGGCCGACGACCGGGACCGGCTGCTGGACGAGTTGGTGCGCGAGTACCGCGAGAAGTTCGCCAACCCCTACGTGGCGGCGGCGCGGGGGTATCTGGACGGGGTGATCGCGCCCCGTGAGACCCGTCCGCGCCTCATCCGCGCGTTGGAGATGTTGCGCAACAAGCGGGTGCAGAGGCCGATGAAGAAGCACGGGAACATGCCGGTGTAGGGCGTCCCCGCGTGTGCGCCGGTGACAGCGGGAGTTGCCAGATGAAAGTGCTGATCGCCAATCGAGGGGAGATCGCGGTGCGGGTGCTGCGCACCTGCCGCGAGTTGGGGCTGGAATCGGTGGCGGTCTACTCCGAGGCCGACCGGGAGGCCCCGCACGTGCGGTACGCCGACGAGGCTTACTGCATCGGCCCGCCGCCGGCCGCGGAAAGTTACCTCCGCGCCGACCGCCTCATCGAGACCGCGCTCCGCGCCGGAGCGGACACCGTTCATCCGGGCTACGGCTTCCTGGCGGAGTCGCCGGAGTTCGCCCGCGCCTGCGCCGAGGCCGGGCTGACCTTCGTCGGGCCGGCGCCGGAGACGATGGAGTTGCTGGGGGACAAGACTTCCGCCCGACAGGTGGCCCGCGACCTCGACATCCCCGTCCTCCCCGGCTCCCCCTGCGCCCTGGACGACGAGGGGCTGCTGGCCGCCGCCGACGAGATCGGCTATCCGGTCATGCTCAAGGCGACGGCCGGAGGCGGCGGGATGGGCATCCGGGCCGCCCGCTCGCGGGAGGAGTTGCGGGCTGCCATCCCCATCGCCCGCCGGGAGGCTCTGGCGGCCTTCGGCGACGGGGCGGTCTATCTGGAAAGGCTGGTCGAGGACGCCCGGCACATCGAGGTGCAACTGCTGGGGGACGCGCACGGCCACCTCATCCACCTGGGCGAGCGGGAGTGCTCCATCCAGCGGCGGCACCAGAAGTTGATCGAGGAGTCCCCCTCGCGGGCGGTGGACGCCGATCTGCGCCGGGCTCTCTGCGCGGCGGCGGTGCGCATCGGGCAGGCGGTGGGGTACGTCGGGGCGGGCACCGTCGAGTTCCTCCTGGACCCGGCGGGCCGCTTCTACTTCTTGGAGGTCAATCCCCGCTTGCAGGTGGAGCACACCGTCACCGAGGCGGTCACGGGGGTAGACATCGTGAAGGAGCAGTTGCGCATCGCCGCCGGACGGGAGTTGCGCTACGCTCAAGACGATGTGCAGTTCCGGGGCTGGGCGTTGGAGTGCCGCATCCTGGCGGAGGATCCGGCCCGCGATTTCGCCCCCGCTACCGGGCGCATCACCCGCTTGGTGGAGCCGGGCGGGCCGGGGATTCGGGTGGACAGCGGCATCGGCGAGGGGTACACCGTCACGCCGTACTACGATTCTCTGCTGGCGAAGTTGATCGCCTGGGGGGAGACG
>JALWUZ010000296.1 GCA_027079895.1 Anaerolineae bacterium | reverse complement strand
GGGTAGGGGGCGTTGCATCTCAACAGGAGTCTCGAATGGAAGCGAAACACGTACAAACCGCTCTGGCCGTGCTGTTGCTCGGCATGCTGTTCTGCGCCTGGAGTGCCCTCGTCTTCGTCGCCGGGATGACGGCGGTGCGGTACCTGCCACGGGAGGCCGTCTACTGCTGCAACGGCTTGACGCGGGTCGCGGCTCCGCCGGGGACACCGGTCACAATCGAGGACGAGGGGCTGACCGCCACGCTGACCGACGTCGCCCGGCCGGCGGACCGGGCCGTCGCAGAGGGGAGCAGCCTGAACCCGACCCCGGCGCCGGGCCAGGAGTTCGTCCGCGTCCGGTTCTCCGCCGCCTGCGATGAGGGGAACGATGAACCCTGCTCGTTCAACAGCCTGAGCCTCCTGCTGGTCGGCACGCGGGGGGTGTACGGCCCGCAGATCTTCATCATCGGCGTGGAGGGGGACGGCGAACTGCTGGAGATCCCGCCTGGTCAGGAGGCATCCGGCGCGTTCTACTTCCTCGTGCCCCAGGAGGACGAGGAACTGGTGCTGGTCTATCGGCCCATATTCGGGGAAGCGGCGGCCTATTTCAGCCTGGGGAGGTGAGATGGCCCGCTACACCGCTTATGACGACCCGGCCTTGACCCGGCTCATCACCCGCCACCTGGAGCGAATCGTGGCCGCCGTCCGGGCCCATCTGGAACCCCAGGCCATCATCCTCTACGGCAGTTTCGGGCGCGGGGAAGGGAGCGTACTCCTTACCCCGACCGGCCCGCTCTTCCTCAGCGACTACGAGATCGCCGTCGTCACCCGCTCCCCGTTCTACCGAGGGCTCTTCGCCGCCCTTTCGCGGGAACTGACGGCGGAACTGGGGGTCGAGGTCAGCCTCTCGTGGCTGCGCCCCGGACGGCTGCGCACCAATCAACCCCAGAACCTCGCGCTGGGCAAGGCCCGCCCGACGATCGCGATGTACGAACTCAAGGCCGGCGGGCGGACGCTCTACGGGCGGGATATGCTCGCCTTGGGGCCCGTGCTGGACCCGCGCACCATTCCGGTGCGGGCCGGGATTCGGCTGCTCATCAACCGCATCACCGAGACGCTCCCCCGCTACACGGCCGGCGAGACCGGCCCCCCGCCGGTGGACGAGGTGCGCTGGCTCAACAAACTCATCCTCGCCGCGGCCGAATCCCTGCTGCTGCTGTGGGGCGAGTACCATTACTCCTACGCCGAACGGGGCCGCCGCTTCGCCCGCCGCGCCGCCGCGGACGCCCGCTGGCAGGCTGTCTCCCTGCCCCAGTTGGCGGCGCGGGCGACCCGCTTCAAACTCCGTCCCGACCTCTCCCTCTACCCGGAGGAACGCACCCGGCTCTGGGAGCGAGTCCTGCGGGCGGTGGACGCGGTCTTCCGCCACCTGATGGCGGAGGAGTTGGGCATCACTTTCGACTCCTACACCCGCTTCCCGGAGCGGTTCCTGTCCTCCCCGCGCGTGCGGCGGGAGTACAATCTGTACCGATTGTGGCCGCTCCCCCGGCCCTACGACCAGAAATTGGTCAACGCTCTCAAGTACCTGCGGCAACGGCGACTGCCGCCGGCGGGGTACTGGGCGCACCCGACCGTCACCGCCAACCTGATCGTCTTCGCCGTCGCGCCGGTGCTCCTCCTGGGCCCGCGCGAAACCCCGCTGCCCGCAGTCCACGAGGCGGCCCGTCGCTGGCTCGCGCTCCTGGGCTACCGCGGCGCACCGGAGGGAGAGGCCCTGCGCCGTTACCTGCTATGGGCTTGGCGGAATTTCTGTTATAATTGAGCGGCAGACGGACTCCGTCCGCCAATCCTGCTAACGGTGTCGAGGCTATGAACAATCGCTCACTCTTCCTCTCGCTGGCGGTCGCACTGGCCGCTTTCGCGCTCACCGTCATCACCGTGTCGGCCCAGGACGCGCCCGGCAACGGGGACGTGCCCTATGCCGCCGACCTGAGCGACGCCCTTCTCCTCTACAACGGCTCTTACACTTACACCACCGACCTCAATTTCCGCCGCATGGCCGACTACTACGGCCTGCGACTGGCCGTCGTTGACCTGGCGACTACCCCCTTGACCGACTCCCTCCTCCGCGACGAGGCCGGCGTCTACTACCCCGTCATCGGCCTCGACAACGCGACCCTCGCCAATCGGCTCGACGACGGCGAACTGGCCGTTCTGAAGACGGCGATCAACAGCGGCTCGCACCTGCTCGTCACCCGCATCACCAACGACCACGCCCTCTCCGCCCTCGGCGACCTGACCGGCGGCGAGATCATCAGCGTCACCTACCCGGAGGACACCGCACGGGATTATCTCCTGAGCCCGTCCTACCCCGCCATCCTGCGGGAACTATCCGGCCTCACCATCACCGCCTCGTCCTACGACCAGTACGACCGCGCCCTCGGCATCGCCCCCGACGCGACCCACGTGGATGTGCTGGTCCAATCCACCGACGACTACAGCCAAACCTACCCTGTCTTCGTCCGTGTGCGGAGTGGAGCCGGCGACGTCTTCCTGGATACCGGGATTCACTACCACAGCCTGAACGAGCGGCAATTCCGCGTTCTCTACAGTGCGCATCCCGTCGGCGACCACTTCGAGCAGCCCGATTTTATGGAAGTAGTCCCGTTGATGGCCTTCATGCGTTACGCCGCCGGCGACGAAGCCTGGCATAACGACCACGACTACGCCAATCTGACCATTGACGACCCCTGTCTGCAAGAACCGTTCAAGCATCTGAACTTTGCCGACCTCCTGTCCCACATGGAGGCCCACAACTACCACACCACCATCGCCTCCGTGCCGGGGCGGTGTTACGACAAAGGGGAGCCGGACGTCGCCAGCCTCTTCCTGAACAACCCCGACCGCTACTCCCTCGTCGTCCACGGGGACAATCACGACCCCTGCCCGGAGTTCACCGACGCCGTCCCCGTCGAGGAGCAGCGGGCTCTGTTGGAAGAGGCTCTCGACCGGATGGATTATCACCAGGCCGCGACCGGCGTCCCCTACGGACGGGTGATGATCTTCCCCTGCAAACTGGCCGGGGAGAGTACCCTGCCGCTGCTCAAGGAACTGAATTTCATCGCCACCGTCGCCACCCAGGACACGCCGTTGAGCGGCACCACCAGCACCGCCTGGGATTTCGAGATGTATCCGGCCTTGATGGACTACCGCAACTACGCCGTCGTGACCCGGCACTGGCAGAGCACCAGCCCCTACCCGTTCGACCTCTTCCGCGACAAGCCGGTGTTCATCTACGGCCACGAGCGGGATTTCGAGCCCGGCATCGGCGCGTATGACGCCATCGCCGACGCCATCAACGGTCTGACCGGCACGGTCGAGTGGCACAGTCTGGACTACATCCTGAAGCGGCTCTACCGCGAGAAAGAGGAGGACGACGGCAGCGTCACCGTCCGCTGGTACACCAACCGCTTGATTCTGACGAACGAGTCCGGCACGGCCCGCACCTACCATCTGCAAAAGGAGGAGGACGGCACGCTGCCGATTCGCTCCCTGCGGGTCAACGGGGAACGTTACACCTACACCCTCTCCGGCGGGCTGCTCACCCTCGACATCCCCATCGCCGCCGGAGAGACGGCGGAGATCAGCGTGGATTACGGTGACGACTATCGGAACTTCCTGCCGCTGGTGGAGCGCGGCTTCCCCTCGGACGTCCTGTGGCAGGAGGACTTCGAGACTATCGCCGCCCCTCCCGCCCCCAACTGCGACGGACAGGCTTCGCGGTACGAGGAGCAGACCACCCTGTTCCAGCCCTTCTCCAAGCCCGACCCCGGTTTCGCCTGCCGACCGGACGACTGTCCCGTCTTCGGCTACGTGGAGGTCGGCAATCACTACACTTGCACCGACTACGCCGCGATCTCCCTGGTGGACGACCGCGCCCGCGCTCACAGCGGGAGTCACTTCTTGGCACTGGACGTCAATCTGCCGGGCAATGCCGGCAGCGATTACGACCGGCGGATCGAAATGCGCAAGTGCGGCTGGCGCACCGGCGACCGTGGCACCTGGAACATCGGCGGGAACGAGGTCTGGCGCTCGGCCTGGTTCTACATCCCGCCGGACATCACCCTCGACTCCTGGATCGAGTTGACCGACATCGTGGAGCGGCGGGCCGACGGCTGGTACGAGAAGTACAATCAGATCGTCCTCTACCCCGACCGTCGGCTCTACATCGGACAGCAGTTCAACGGGGAGTCACTTCACGGCCAGGTCTCGACCAGGACGGTACCGCTGGGGGAGTGGGTTCACTTGGAGGAGCATTTCTTCCGCGACCCCACCGACGGCTTCGTCGAGGTCTATCTGAACGGGGAACTGTGGCTGGCGAATTACCACCTCAGGACGATGTACGACCCGGACACCGCCAAACGGGGGACGGAGATCAGTTTCAAACTCTACACCGCCCCCGGCACGGCGCGGAAGACGCTCTACTGGGACGACATCACCCTGTCCCGGACCCGGCTCGCGTCCGCCGACGGGTAGGGGGCCGGCGATGGCTGAAGTGCCGCTGCTGATTACCTGGGATGTGGACCCCTCGCCGAAACTGCCGGTCGAAAACAAGGTGCGCTCCCTGGCCCTGGCGACCGCCCTGTGCGACGACCTCGGCATTCGGGCCACCTTCTTCGTCACCGCGCGGGCGCCCCAGGCCACGCGGGAGACGCTGGGACGGATTCAGGCGTCCGGGCACGAAATCGGCTGTCACGGCCTGACGCACGGCGACGAGGAGAATTACGACCGCATGCCGGAGGAGTTGCAGCGGGCCTACATCGCCGCGGCGACGGAGCGGCTGACCGAGTTGGCCGGGCGGCCCATCCGCGCCTTCCGCAGCCCGCGCGTCAAGACTTCCGGGCTCACCTTGAGCATCCTGGCCGAGCACGGCTACCGGGCCGACAGTTCCGTCTGCCCGCAGCGGGTGGATCTCGTCAGTTCCAATCTGCTCAACATCGGCTGGGTCTTCGCGCCCCGAGGGGCCTACCGTCCCGCCCGTCGGAGCGCGTTCCGCCGGGGCACGCTGGCCATCTGGGAGGTGCCGATCGCAGCGGCCATCGTCCCCTTCATCTCCGCCTCCCTGAGCGTGTTCGGATTGACGTTCATGAAGGCCCTGTTCCGCCTTCTCTACGCCGAATCCCGGCGCACCGGACGGCCTATCGTCTATCTGGCGCACCCGACCGAGTTCACGGCGGGACGTCAGCGCAAGTTCCACCTGCGGGAGTTCTCCCCGGCCCACATTCGGGCGCACGGGCTTCTGGTGCGCAATCTGCTCTATCGGATGGGACAGGGGACCTGGCTGCGGGCTACCCGCGAGTTGTTTTCCTACATGGCCTCTTTTCCGGGGGTGGTGTTCTCGACGGTGAGTGATTATGTCTCTCAACTGCCGGCCCGGCGGTGAGAGAACGTGACCGGGTCGGGCACAGCAGGGCGGGAACCTCCCAATTGATTATGAATCCGATTGCCCTCGCCACCCAGGCCAAAGGCCGACCGGCGTTGTTGCGGCGGGCACACGCCATCGTGCGGCGTTACGGCCTCACCCCGGCGAAGATGACTCACGCGCTGGACCTCTTCGCTCACATCCTGAGCCGCTTCGACTGTGACGCCAGTTTCGCCCTCACCGCCGTCGTCTTCCGGCGGCACACGCGGGCGATCGCCGGGTATCTGGGGCGCAACATCCACTTCCTCGTCCACGGCTATACCCACGTGGATTACTCCCACCTTTCACCGGCCCGGCAGGTGAGCCACCTGCGCCGGGCGCGGCAACTCTTTCGCGCCCAGGGGGTTGACGTGACCGGCTTCCGAGCCCCTTACCTCCACAAAAACGACGCCCTCTACGCTGCCTTGGAGTCCACCGGCTTCCTCTACGGGAGCAGCCAGGCCATTTTGTGGCGGATTTGGGAGCCGGGCCCTTCCTCCTCCGTCTACGACAAGGCGGTCGCCTTCTACGCCCCCTGGATGGCCGCCGAACGTCCCTCGCTGCCTCACTTTCGGGGCCGGATCGTCGAAATCCCCGTCTCCCTGCCCGACGACGAAATGCTCCTCGACCGTCTGGCCGGAGATACCACCGCTTTGCCAACGCGGGTCTGGCTCGCGGTGCTGGAGGAGACTTACCGGCGCGGGGAACTGTTCACCCTGCAACTGCACCCGGAGCGCATCGCCTGGGGGAGGGATGGGCGCGTCGCTCAACACGG
>JALWUZ010000295.1 GCA_027079895.1 Anaerolineae bacterium | reverse complement strand
GCGCACCCAGAGTTCAGTACCCCCGTACCTACGTCCTGCTTCCCCCCTCGGCCGGCGCCGAGTGGGCCAGAGCGGCGGTGCGGGGTATGTGGGAAATCGGCCCGTACACCATCGGCAGCAGCGCGGACGACGCCGGCATCGGCGACCTGGACGTGCGGCGGGTCATCGCCATCAACCCCCACGAGTGGCCCGGCCCCCAGACCCTCGAGGAGTTCTATCGGAAATACTATCCGGGCGTCGAGTACCGGCCCATCACGGCGGACACGCCGGAGGAGTTGATTCACAAACTGGTGGCGACCCGGCGATGACGCGCGACGACGGGCGGGTATGATTGGAGACGGAATGAACGATAAAAAGCGCGTTCTGGTGATAGACGACGAGCCCCTCATCCGGCAGACGATGTCCGACTACCTGGAGGAATGCGGCTACGAGGCCGCCACCGCATCCGACGGACTCCAGGGGCTGGACATCCTGCGCCGGAGACGATTCGACGTCGTCCTGGTGGACCTGCGCATGCCCCGGATGGACGGATTAGAGGTCATCACCACCTTGCGCGAGGAACAGCCCAACCTGCCGACTGTGGTCATCTCCGGTACCGGCGTGCTGAGCGACGCCATCGAGGCCATGCGTCGCGGGGCCTGGGACTACATCACCAAGCCGGTGCTCGACCTGGACGAAGTGACCCTGGTCATCGAGCAAGTGCTGGAGAAAGCCGCCCTGATCGCCGAGCGCGACCGCTACCGCCGGGAACTGGAACAGGTCAACCGCTCTCTGGAAGCGGAAGTGGCCCGCCAGACCGAGAGCCTGCGCATCCAGAACCGGGAACTGCGGGCGATGAACCGCGTCTCCTACGTCATCAGCAGTTCACTCGACCTGGACACCATCCTGCACCGGGCCCTGGAGGCAGCCATCACCGCCATCGAAGCCGACGGAGGAGCGGTGCGGCTTCTCAACCCCGACACCGGCCAACTGGTGATCGCCGCCGCCCACCACCTCCCCGACGAGTACCTGCGCCACGCCCAGGCCATCCCCCTGGGAGAGGGAATCATCGGGCGGGTGGCGCGGGACGGCCATCCCCTGGGCGGCAGCGACTTCGACGCCGACCCCTGGCTGAAGATGTTGTCGAGCAACGGACATCCCGGCACCTACTTGTGCGTGCCGCTCCGCGCCGAAGACCGCATCCTGGGGACGCTGGGAGTGACCATCCCCTCCGCCGACCTGCCATCCGCCCGCACCGTCGAACTCCTCGCGGCGATCGGCAACCAACTCGGCGTCGCCATCGCCCGCATCCAGTACTCCGCCGACCTCGAGGAGGCCAACGCCCGCCTGGAACAGGCCCTGGCGGAGATGAAGCGGCTGGACACGCTCCGGGAGCAGTTCATCCAGAACGTGGCCCACGAACTGCGCACGCCGTTGGGACTGGTCTACGGCTACACGGAGATGTTGGCTCAAGAGAACCTCTCCCCCGAAGAGCAGCGCATGGCGGTGAACGTCATCTCTAAACGCATGCGGTCGTTGGTGGACCTGGTGGACTCGATCACCACGTTGCAGGACTTGAACAGTCAGCCGTTGAAGATGGAACCGGTCAACATACCCGACCTGATCGAGACCGTCCGCAAGATGACGGAGCAGCGGGCCGTCGCCGCCGGAATCACCCTCCAGACCGCCTGCCCGCCGGACGTGCCGCCGGTCAACGGCGACTTCACCCGCTTGACCCAGGCCTTGCACCAAGTGACGGACAACGCCTGCAAGTTCTCCCCGGCGGGGAGCACCGTTTCGGTGGAGGTGCAGAAGATAGATCACCAGGTGCTCATCTCCATCGCCGACCAGGGTATCGGCATCCCGGCCGAGGAGCGCGAGCGCATCTTCGACCGCTTCTACCAGGTGGACGGGAGCGCGACCCGCCGCTACGGCGGCACGGGGTTGGGGCTGGCAATCGCCAAAGAGATCGTCGAGGCGCACGCGGGGCACATCACGGTGGAAAGCGCGGTGGGCGCGGGGAGCACGTTCACCATCCACCTGCCCCTGCCGTGACGCCCACCGGAGCAACCGATGGCCGAACAAGCGACTCTAACGCAACTCATCTCGCTCGCCGGACGGCGGGCCCTGATTACCGGCGCCGCCGCCGGACTGGGCAAGGCGATGGCCCGCCGGTTCGCGGAGGCCGGAGCCGACCTGGAACTGGTGGACATCGCCCACGACCGCCTGGAAGCCATCGTCGCCGACCTGCCGGATTTCGGCGTCGAGGTTCACACCCATCGGGTAGACCTCTCGCGGAAGGAGGAGATAGACCGCCTCTGGCAGACCTGGGACGACGCCCACCTGCCCGACATCCTCGTCAACAACGCCGGCATCTACCCCTTCGAGCACTTCCTGGACGTGAACGAGGACGCCTACCAGCGCGTGCTGGGCATCAACCTCTCCTCGGTCTACTGGATGTGCCAGCATATGATCAGCCGTCGCAAACGGCGGAAACTGGGAGGGGTCATCATCAACATTGGCTCCATCGAGGCCATGCTGCCGTTCAAGATGGACCTCGTCCACTACAGCATGAGCAAGGCGGGGGTGATCGCCCTGACCCGCTCCCTGGCGAAGGAGTACGCCCGGCACGGCTTCCGCATCAACGTCCTCATCCCCGGCGGCATCCTCACCGCCGGGACGCGGGCCGCCGCCCGGCAGTTGCTCCGCTTCAAGTTCGGCCTGATTAAAGAAGCCTGGGACTTCCGCCAGCGGCTTCCGGCCGGGCGTATCGGGCAGCCGGACGAAGTGGCGCGGATGGCGGTGGTGCTCGCCAGCGACCTCGCCAGTTACGTCCACGGCGCGGCCATCCCCGTGGACGGCGGCTTCCTGGCCTCCTGACCCGTTCGATGCTCGACCTGGGGATCATCATCACCAACTACAACACCCGCGACCTGCTCCGGGCCTGTCTCCGCTCCGTCTACGCCAGCGACGGCGATTTCACCTACGCCGTCTGCGTCGTGGACAACGCCTCATCGGACGGCAGCGCGGCGATGGTCGCCGACGAGTTCCCCCAGGCCCACCTGATCGCCAATCGGGAGAACGTCGGCTACCCTCAGGCCAACAATCAGGGATTGCGCTACTTCGGGTTCGCCGACCGGCCTCAGGACGCGCGGCCCGCCGTCCGCTTCGCCCTCCTGCTCAACCCGGACACCGAGTTGCCGCCGGAGGCCCTGGCGCGGATGCTGGACTTTATGGCGGCCCATCCCGACGCCGGGGTCGCCGGGCCCAAGTTGCTGCTCCCCGACGGCTCGCTCGACCTGGCCTGTCGCCGGTCGTTCCCCACCCCGGCGGTGTCGTTCTACCGGCTGGCCGGCCTGGCGCGGCTCTTCCCCCGCAGCCGCCGCTTCGCCCGCTACAACCTGACCTACCTCGACCCCGACCAGGTGGCGGAGGTGGACTCCGTCGTTGGAGCCTTCATGCTCGTGCGGGCTGAGGCGGTCGTCCAGGCCGGGCTGATGGACGAGCAATTTTTCATGTACGGCGAGGATTTGGACTGGGCCTACCGCATCAAGGAGGCCGGGTGGCGGGTGTACTACAACCCGGCGGTGACGGTGCTGCACGTCAAGCGGGCGTCGAGCCGCCACAGCCCCAGGGCACAGGTCGAGTTCTACCGCGCGATGGACATCTTCTATCGCAAACACTACGCCGCCCAGACCCCCCGCTGGGCCCATTGGCTCATCGTCGGGACGATCGCCGCCCTCATCCGGTGGAAGCGGTGGCGGGCGCGGCTGGAGCAGTGAACGTGAAATCAGAACGGTCGAAGACGCAGTTCCACATTCTTTCCATATCCACCCTGGCCCTGACCGACGTCGTGATGGCCGGGACCGCCTTCTACCTGGCCTACTGGGTGCGGCGGCTGATTCCCTGGCCCGACGAAGCGCAGGGGATGGGTCGTTTCCCCGACTACGTCGGCATCGTGTTGATTCACATCGTCTCCATCCTGGGGGTGTTCGTCTTCTCCCGCCTGTACCGCCTCTCCCGCAGCCCCTCCCGCGTGGACGAGTTCTACGCCGTCTCCAAATCCGTCACCGTCGGCACGCTGATGGGCGTGGCCCTCTCGTCGCTTCTCTTCAAGAACAGCCCGTTGGAACTGGACTACTCGCGGGGGATGATCTTCTACGGCTGGCTGCTGACCATCCTCCTCGTCACCCTGGGACGGGAGGCGCACTCCCAAGTCCGATTGCAACTGCGGCGGCGCGGTTGGGGCCGCGACCGTGTGCTCATCGTCGGCACCGGCGACGTGGGGCGGATGATCTTCCAGAAAATCCAGTCCAACCCCTCCCTGGGATACGAGGCGGTCGGCTTCGTCACCACCAACGGCCCGGAGGACGAGGTGCTGCTGGGAGCCCCCATCCTGGGCCGTTCCGGCGACCTGGCCCTCATCATTGACGAGCATCAGGTGGACGAAGTCATCATCGCCCTGCCGGAGGCCACCCACCAGGAGATCCTGCTCCTCATCTCTGAGTGCGAGCGGGGCAAGGTGGTCATCAGGGTCTTCCCGGACGTGTTCCAGATTATGGCCGGGCAGGTGAGCATCGGCGACCTGGGCGGCCTCCCGCTGCTGACGGTGCGGGACATCGCGCTGCGGGGCTGGAAGCGCACCGCCAAGCGGGTGATGGATGTCGTCGGGGCCTCCGTCGCGCTGGTGCTCGTCTCCCCACTGATGATGCTGATGGCGGTGCTGATCAAACTGGACTCCAAAGGGCCGGTCTTCTACGCCCAGGAGCGGATGGGGCTGGACGCGCGCCCCTTCCTGATGCTGAAGTTCCGTTCTATGCGGCAGGACGCCGAGGCGCACGGCCCCGGCTGGACAGTCGAGGACGACCCGCGCGTCACCCGCTTGGGACGGGTCATCCGCCGCCTCAACCTGGACGAGTTGCCGCAGTTGATCAACGTCCTGCTGGGGGAGATGAGCCTGGTCGGGCCGCGCCCGGAGCGTCCGGTCTACGTCAATCAGTTCCGCCGCTCCATCCCCCGCTACATGGATCGTCACTGGGAGAAGGCCGGGATGACCGGCTGGGCGCAGGTCAACGGGCTGCGGGGGGATACCTCCATCGTGGAGCGCACCAAGTACGACCTGTGGTACATCGAGAACTGGTCGCTGATGCTGGACATCAAGATTCTGATTCGCACCTTCTTCAACCTCTTCCACTCGCCCAACGCCTACTGAGCCGGTGCGTAGACACGCCGCCCCCAACAAAAAGACCCCCCGCCTCTGCGGGAGGTCTGGAAACACCCTTTCTCCAAGCCGTCACATTCGGCGGCGGTTGAGGACGAACAGCACCACCGCTCCCAGGGCCAGCAGCAACATCAGCACGCCGCTGATCTTGGCGACGAGCGAGAAGACGCTGCTCACTTTGGACTTGGCGGTGGAGTTCCCCGTGTCCTCCGGCGCGGTCGGCGAGGCGGCGGCCTCCTCCTCCACACTTCCGGCACTCCGCTTGTCGCCGAACTGAATGTCCAAACTGGTGCCCTCCGCCACCGCTACCGGCCACTCCGCCGGGCCGCTGGGCTCGTAGCCGGGCGGCGCGGTCTGAATCACCCGGTAGGCTCCGGCGGCCAAGCCGGTGAAGCAGTAAGGCTCGTGGACGCCGTCGGAGGTGTACTGGGCGACTATACCGTTGGCGTCGGCGACGACGAACTCCGCGTTGGGCAGCAACTCCTCGTCCGTCTCGTTATCGCGGAAAGTGTTGCCGTTCCGGTCGTGGTAGGCCAGCACGCAGATGGAGGCTCCGCCGGCCGCCGACGAGCCGCCGCCCCCCCCTCCATCACTGGGAACGGGAGTGGCCTCCGTGCCGCCGCCGGGGGCGGCCGTCGCCGGCACGGCGACGGTCGGAGCGGGCAACGGGGTCGCCGTCGGGGGATTGGACGGCACCGAGACGATGATCTCCTGCCCGATGCTGAGCATATCGTTCGGCCCCAGCGTGCCGGCGTTCAGCCGCCGCAGTTGCTCGATGTCCACCCCGTACTCGAAGGCGATGCCGTAGAGCGTATCTCCGGCCTCCACGATGTGGACGATCGCCCCGTCGGGGCGCGGGGTCGGAGTGGGCCGCGGCGTGGGCGACGGCCCGTAGGTCGGCGTCTGTGCCTCGCCGATGACCACCAGGCTACCGTCGTCCCACTGGGCGGTGATGTCACGGGCCGGCCAATCGGGGTTGGAGTAGGTGAACACGGTGACGGCGTTCCCCTCCGCCACCGC
>JALWUZ010000294.1 GCA_027079895.1 Anaerolineae bacterium | reverse complement strand
CGTAACCGCCGCAGGAAAAAGTGGCGTTTCCTGTTGGGATCTGTAGGTGCTGCTCCTGCCGTTCCCGATGGCCAAGTTGAGTCTATTCCGATGTCAAAGTGCGACTTGACTTTTTACCGCATGTCTGGATTGAACTCGGATGGCGATATTATACTACGGCCCACAGGACAGGCCAACCGTCAGAACGCCCCGCGCTGTTGAAGGACGCTGGGTAGGCGATGGCAGTGCCATCGCCTACCCCTGTGACCGTAAGCGTGAAAGCCCTGACGCCCCGCGCCGTCACTGGACAAATCCCCCAAAATCGTGTATCATTCCCTCCGCTTTGTCCTCAACATTCGGCCCGCCTTCCCGCCCGTCGGGAGGGCCAGAATTCCCGTCATCCAAAATCCGCGAGGTAGACTATGACTAACACTCCATCCCAGGATATTCTGCAAGAGATGGCGGCTGCCCTGCGCCAGCAGATCGAAGGCTTCCAGCCGACGGTCCAGGCGGTCGAGGTCGGCACCGTCATCGAGGTCGGCGATGGGATCGCCCGCGCCTCCGGCCTGGCGAACGTCAAGATGAGCGAACTGGTCGAGTTCGAGAGCGGCGTCGCCGGAATTGCCTTCAACTTGGAGGTGGACAACGTCGGCATCATCGTCGCCGGGGATTACACGGCAATCGAGGAGGGGGATACGGTGCGCGGCACCGGGCGCATCGTCTCCGTGCCGGTGGGCAAGAACCTGCTGGGCCGGGTGGTCAACGCCCTCGGCCAGCCGATTGACGGCAAGGGCCCCATCGCCGTGGAGAAGTACCGCCCCATCGAGCGCATCGCGCCGGGCGTCATTGACCGGCAGAACGTGGATACGCCGGTGCAGACCGGCCTCAAGCCGGTGGACGCGATGATCCCCATCGGGCGCGGCCAGCGTGAGTTGATCATCGGCGACCGGCAAACCGGCAAGACCGCCATCGCCCTCGACACCATCATCAACCAGAAGGGCAAAGACCTGCTCTGTATCTACGTCGCCATCGGCCAGCGGCGGGCCCAGATCGCCCAGGTGGTGGCGACGTTGGAGCGGTACGGCGCGTTGGAGCATACCATCGTCGTCGTCGCCTCCGCCTCGGAACCGGCCGCCCTCCAGTACATCGCCCCCTACGCCGGGTGCGCGATGGGGGAGGAGTTTATGGAGCAGGGGCTCGACGCGCTCATCATCTACGACGACCTGACCAAGCACGCCTGGGCCTATCGTCAGGTCAGCCTCCTCCTCCGCCGACCGCCGGGCCGCGAGGCCTACCCCGGCGACATCTTCTACCTCCACTCCCGCCTCCTGGAACGGGCCGCCCGCCTGAACGCGGAGCGCGGCGGCGGTAGCCTGACCGCCCTCCCGATCGTCGAGACCCAGTTGGGCGACATCGCCACCTACATCCCGACCAACGTCATCTCCATCACCGACGGGCAGATTTACCTGGAAGGCGACCTTTTTAACGCCGGTATCCGCCCGGCCATCAACGTCGGCATCTCCGTCTCCCGCGTCGGCGGCGACGCCCAGACTAAGGCGATGAAGCAGGTCGCCGGGGAGTTGCGGCTCGAAATGGCCCAGTTCCGCGAGTTGGCCGCCTTCGCCCAGTTCGGCTCCGACTTGGACGAGGCCACCCTGCGCCGTCTGGAACGCGGTCAGCGGCTGACGGAAATCCTCAAACAGCCCCAGTACGAGCCGATGTCCCTGGAGGACCAGGTGATGATCATCTATGCCGGCACGCACGGCTACTGCGACCCGGTCCCCGAAAACCGCATCCGGCAGTACGAGCAGGATATGTTGAGTTTCATGCACACTCAGCACCCGGAGATTGGAGCCGACATCGCCGCGCGGAAGGAGATCACCGCGGAGACCGAGGCGCAGTTGCAGGCCGCATTAGAAGAGTTCGGCAAGATGTGGGTTGCCGCATAGCACACGAGGAGAGAGACGGTGGCAACGGCACGCGAGATCCAACGACGTATCCAGAGCATCCGCAACCTGGGGCAGGTGACGCGGGCCTTGCAGGCGGTCGCCGCGTCCAAAGTGCGCAAGGCGCAGGCGGCCACGCTGGCGACCAGGGCCTACGCCCACGCCGCCTGGGAGGTCATCATCCACCTGGGGGCGGCTGCCGACGAGTCCCTGCACCCCCTGTTGACCCGGCGCGTTCCGGTGCAGAGCATCCTGCTCGTCCTCATCGCCGGAGACCGGGGACTGTGCGGTGCGTACAATCAGAACATCGTGCGCACCGCGCTTGATTTCGTCAAGCGGCGGGGGCTGCCGGTCAGTTACATCACCGTCGGGCAGCGCGGGCGCGATATGTTGTGGCGGATGGGGGCCAAAATCGTGGCCGACTTCCACGGCCTCCCGGCGGTGCCCGGCATAGCGGAAGTCTCCGCCATCGCCCACGCCGCCATTGACGAGTTCCTCGAAGGCCGCGCCGACGAGGTCTATCTGGCCCGCACCGATTTCATCAACATGCTGGTGCAGAAGCCGGTCATCCAGCGGCTGCTCCCCCTCCGCCCGACGGAGTTGGGGGACCAGGCGATGGCGGAGTACGTACAGGACATTCGGGCGGCCAACGTGACCGAGTACATCTACGAGCCGGACGCCGCTACCATCCTGGGAACCGTGCTGCCGCGTTTCACCGAGTTGCAGGTCTATCAGGCGATTTTGGAAGCGGAGGCTAGTGAGTACGCCGCCCGCATGGTCGCCATGCGGAACGCGACGGACAACGCCTCCGCGTTGGTGGAGGAACTGACGCTGGATTACAACAAGGCCCGGCAGCGGGCCATCACCAGGGAGATATTGGACATCGCCGGCGGCACGGAGGCACTGGCCCAGGCGATGGCGGCGCGGGCGTGATGACGCGCGTCGCACGTGAGACAGAAATCATATCGTGTTAGGAGGATGCCGTGAGCACCGAAGCAAAGGGGCGTATCGTACAGGTCAAGGGGGCGGTAGTTGATGTGGAGTTCCCCCCGGAACAACTGCCGGAAGTCTACACCGCCCTGGAGGTACACGACGCCGGACGCACATTGGTACTGGAGGTCGAGCAGCAGTTGCCCGACAACTGGGTGCGCTGTGTGGCGATGGACACCACCGACGGCCTGCAACGGGGTATGCCGGTCATCAACACCGGTCGGCCGATCTCCGTCCCCGTCGGCGAGGCCACCCTGGGCCGTCTGTTCAACGTCCTGGGGCAGCCGATTGACGGCAAACCCCCGGCCCAGACCGACGAGTATTACCCGATCCATCGCCCGGCCCCCTCGTTCGAGGAGCAATCCACCCAGAGCGAGTTCCACGAAACCGGCCTCAAGGTCATTGACCTGGTCGCTCCCTTCACGCGCGGCGGTAAGACCGGCGTTTTCGGCGGCGCGGGCGTCGGCAAGACGGTCATCGTCACCGAGTTGATGTACACGATGGCGAAGTACCACCAGGGCGTCTCCGTCTTCGCCGGCGTCGGCGAGCGCAGCCGTGAGGGGACTGAGTTCTATCACACGCTGACGGAGATGGGGGTCATTGACCGCGCCGTGATGGTCTTCGGCCAGATGAACGAGCCGCCGGGCGTCCGCTTCCGCATCGGGCTGACCGGGGTCACGCTGGCCGAGTACTTCCGCGATCACGGGCGGGACGTGCTGCTGTTCATTGACAACATCTACCGCTTCGTGATGGCCGGGATGGAGGTCTCCGCGCTCCTGGGCCGTATGCCCAGCGCGGTCGGCTACCAGCCCACGTTGGGCACCGACATGGGGGCGTTGCAGGAGCGCATCACCAGCACCAAACGCGGCTCCATCACCTCCATGCAGGCGGTCTACGTCCCCGCCGATGACTACTCCGACCCCGGCCCGGTGGCGACCTTCGCCCACCTGGACGCCACCATCGCCCTGGACCGCGCTATCGTGGAGAAAGCCATCTACCCGGCAGTGGACCCGCTCACCTCCACCTCCCGCATCCTCGACCCCCGCATCGTCGGCGAGGAGCACTACAACACCGCCCGCGAGGTGCAGCAGGTCTTGCAGCGGTACAAGGATTTGCAGGACATCATCGCCATCCTGGGGATCGAGGAACTTTCCGAAGAGGACAAACTGACCGTCCATCGGGCCCGGCGCATCGAAAAATTCTTCTCCCAGCCGATGTTCGTCGCCGAGCGGTACACCAGGCGTCCCGGACGGTACGTCCCCATCGAGGAGACGGTGCGCGGCTTCCGCGAAATCCTGGACGGGAAACACGACCATCTGCCCGAAGGAGCCTTCTACATGGTCGGCACCATTGACGAGGCGGTGGAGAAGGCCAAACAAATGGAAGCCGCCTGACGGGAGGAGGAGACGTGGGCCTGAAACTGACGATCGTCTCGCCGGAGCGGGAGTTGTACAGCGGTGAGGTGGACCTGGTAGTCGCGCCGGGCATCGAGGGGGAGTTGGGGATTCTCCCCCAGCACGCGCCGCTGATCACCCAATTGGACGAGGGGGAACTGTACACCCGCACCGGCCAGGAGGAGCAGTACTTCGCCATCCACGGCGGCTTTATCCACGTCCTGCCCGACAGAGTCACCGTTTTGGCCGACGTGGCCGAGCGGGCCGAGGAGATTGACATCGAGCGAGCCGAACGAGCCCGTGAGCGGGCGCTGGAACTGTTACGCTCCGCTCCGCCGGAAGAACGCCGTCTGACCGAACTGGCCCTGCGCCGTTCCCGCATCCGGCTGAAGGTGGCACGACGGCGGCGGCGACGGCGTCCCACTCCCACGACGATGGACGAGGGCCTCGCCGCGCCAGAAATCTAATCCGGTGGACAAGGGGCCGGTATGTTCGGTAAGCAACTAGGCATTGACCTGGGCACGGTCAACGTGCTGGTGTACTCCAAAGGACGGGGAATCGTCCTTCAGGAGCCCTCCGTCGTCGCCATCTCCTCCGCCGAGAACCGGATGATGGCCGTCGGGGAGGAAGCGCGGGCGATGGTGGGCCGCACGCCGGACGCGATCGAGGTGGTGCGTCCGCTGCGTAACGGGGTCATCGCCGATTACCGCGTCACCCAGTATATGCTGGAGTACTTCATCCGCAAGACCGCCGGCGGGCTGGGACTCTTCAAGCCGCGCGTGATGATCAGCGTCCCCTACGGAGTGACGAGCGTCGAGAAGCGGGCGGTGCGCGAGGCGGCTTTGGAGGCCGGGGCCAGCCGGGCCCATCTGATACCGGAGCCGCTGGCCGGGGCCATCGGCGCGGGATTGCCGGTTAGTAGCCCGGCCGGGAGCATGGTGGTGGACATGGGCGGCGGCACGTCGGAGGCGGCGGTCATCTCCGTGAACGGGATCGTGGTGGCGAACTCGGTGCGCATCGGCGGCCTGCGGATGGACGAGGCGATCGCCAACTACGTCCGCCGCAAGTACAATATGATCATCGGCCAGCCGACGGCGGAGCAGATCAAAATCCGCATCGGCTCCGCCCTCCCCCTGGAAGAGACTCTGGAGATGGAGGTGCAGGGGCGGGACCAAATCGCCGGCCTGCCGCGCACCATCACCATCACCTCCGATGAAGTGACCGAGGCCCTCTCCGAGCCGCTGGCGGCGGTCATCGGCGTCATCAAAACGGTGCTGGAGAAGACGCCGCCGGAACTCTCGTCGGACATCATTGACCGGGGGATGGTGCTCATCGGCGGCGGCGCGTTGCTGCGCAAGGTGGATGAACTGTTCACCCGCGAGACCGGCGTCCCGGCCTACGTCGCCGACGCGCCGATCGCTTGCGTGGCGATGGGGGCCGGCAAGGCTTTGGAACAGTACGAGGTGCTCCGGCGCAGCGTGCCGGATTTGTAGGAGGGGAAAACGTGAGAGCGAACGGGCGCACTCCGACACCGGGTGCGCCCTTTGCGTTTCCCGCAAACGTGGAGGCACGATGAGACATCCGCTTCAAAATTGGGTTTCCGGGCGAGTCTTCGTCCCGCTGCTGGTCGCCACGCTGGTGGTGATGGCGGCGATGAACGGGGCGGGGAAGCCGCTCTTCACCGCGGCGGCCCCGCAGGGCATCATCTCCTTCGAGTTGGCCGGCGATGTCCCGACGACCCAGGCGATTCTCGATTCCTGGGACTCCCTGACCCGCGTCTACGCCGGGTTCGGGCTGGGGCTGGATTTCCTCTTTATGCCGCTCTACTCGACGACGATCGGGCTGGCCTGTCTCTGGGCGGCAGGGGTGGGGCGGCACAACCGCCTGCTGGCCAGGGTCGGGGGCTGGCTGGC
>JALWUZ010000293.1 GCA_027079895.1 Anaerolineae bacterium | reverse complement strand
GGAGGTGGACGTGCTCCACAGCCCCGCCGAGAGCGGCGGCGTCTCCCGGCTCTGCGCCGACATCACCGTCGCCCGGCGGCTGCTGCGCTACGAGCCGAAAGTCTCACTGCCCCAGGGATTGCGGCTGACGCTGGAACAAGACCCCCGCTTCCGCCGTTAGCCTGAAACGGCCGGCCCCCTTATCCCGATGAAAAGTATCCGCAACGAGTGCCCGGATATGCGCCGCCAGCGGCTCTACCGACAGGCGATCATCGTCGCCATCGTCGGCAACGTGCTCCTGGCGGCGATGAAGAGCCTCATCGCCTGGCTCTCCGGCAGCAGCGCGATGTTCTCCGAGGCGGCCAACTCCGTCTCCGACGTGCTCTACAGCCTGCTGATGACGACGGGGTTGTACCTGGCCCAACGCCCCCCCGACGAGTCCCATCCCCAGGGGCATAGCCGGTTCGAGCCGTTGGTGGGGCTGATCATCGCCGGGGCGATGGGGACGGCCGGCTTCACCGCCTTGCGGGAGAGCGTCAGCCGTTTCCTGTCCGGGGCGACGCCGATCGAGACCTTCTGGCCGACGGTGGTGCTGACGACCGGCGCGGCGGTCAAGGTGGTGATGTACGCCCTGGTGGTGCGCATCGGGCGGGAGGCGGACAGTCCCGCCATCCGCGCCAGCGCCAGCGACAATCTGGCCGACGTGCTGACCTCGATGGCGGCGTTGGTGGGGGTGTGGGGCTCGCGGCTGCTCCATCCCCTGCTAGACCCTGGGGCCGGGGTGCTGGTCGCGCTGTGGATTTTCCGCTCCGTGTGGGAGATTGGGGTGGAGAACGTCGGCTACCTGACGGGACGGGGGGCCTCGCCGGAGTGCATACGGCGCATCACCACCGCCGCGCTGGGGGTTGACGGGGTGCTCGGCGTGCATCAGGTCATCGCCGAACACGTGGGCCCGCGCCTGCGGGTGGATATGCACGTGGACGTGGACGGCGGCCTCACGCTCCGCGCGGCCCACGACATCGCCGACCGGGTGCAGGCGGCGGTGGAGGGGCTGTCCGACGTTGACCTGGCCTTCGTCCACGTGGAGCCGGTGGAGCGACCGGACGAGGGGGAAGGCTAGTCCTCCTCAATCCGGTGGGATGAGATGGCCCGCTCCAAATGGCACAACTCCGCCAGAAGGGACTGCGGCGTGAGCGCGGTCTTGGGCATCATCCCCTGGATGTGGTCGTTGAGCAGTTCCCGCTCGGCGGCGGTGATGTCCCGCGACGTGACCACGACAATCGGAGTGTCCGCCGTGAGCGGGTCGGTGCGCAGGGCTTCCAACACCTGAAAGCCGTTCATGCCGGGCAGAATCAGGTCGAGGAAGATGATGTCCGGCAGCGTCGCACGGGCCCGTGCGAGACCCTCCTCCCCACTGTAGGCCGGGATTACCCGGTAGGATGTCCCCTGCAACATCCCCTCGACCAACCGGATGAACTCCGAATCGTCGTCCACAACCAGGATGGTACTCTCCGGCGCGGACGGTTGCGGGTTGGTCAGCCGGTGCAGGATGGCGTACAGGTCGTCCCGCCGCGCCGGCTTGACCAGGTAATCGGTCGCCCCCAGGCTGAAGGCCAGTGCGCTGTTCTCCAACACCGAGATGACCAGCACCGGGATCTCTTTGGTGCGCGGGTTGGACTTGAGGTCGCGCAGGACGGCCCAGCCGTCCTGACCGGGGAGCATCACGTCCAGGGTGATGAGGGCCGGCTGCACCTCGCAGGCCCGTTCCACGACGCCGCGCCCGTTGAAGTGCTGCACCGGCCGGTACCCCTCCCGCCGCAGGTAGAAGGCCAGCAGGTTGCTGAACTGCCGGTCGTCCTCGACGACCAACACGGTGGCGTGACGCGGCGAGCCCGACGGCATCGCCGACTTGGAGACGGGCAGCAGGAAGGAGAACGTCGCCCCGTGGCCGAGTTCGCTTTCGACCCAAATGCGCCCGCCGTGCATCTCCACCAGCCGCTTGCTGATTGCCAGCCCCAGCCCGGCCCCTTCCGTCTCGCGCGTGGCGGAGCCGTCCACTTGGCGGAACTCCTCGAAGACGATTTCGTGGTCTTCGGGCCGAATGCCGATCCCGGTGTCGGAGACCGAAAAGAGCAGCGCGTCGGGGGACTCCTGGCGGCAGGAGAGGGTGATCTGCCCGCCGGGAGGGGTGAATTTGTTGGCGTTGCTGAGCAGGTTGAGGAGCACTTGGCGAATGCGAATGCGGTCGGCGACTACCGGCGGCAGGTCGTCGGCCACCTCCAGCGTCAAGGTCTGCCCCTTTTCCTCGATGAGCGCGAGCACGGTCGCCCGCACCTCTTCCAAGAGAGCGGGGACATCGAGGGTGTCCAGCCGGAGTTTCATCCGTCCGGCCTCGATTTTGGATAGGTCGAGGATGTCGTTGATAATCTCCATCAGATGCAGGCCGCTGAAGTGAATGTCCTCGACGCACTCCCGCTGTTCGGGGTTTATCTCGCCCACCAGCCCGTCCAGGAGCACCTCCGAAAAGCCGATGATGGAGTTGAGGGGGGTGCGCAGTTCGTGGCTCATGTTGGCGAGGAATTGGTCTTTCAGGCGGTCGAGTTCTCTGAGCCGGGCGTTGGCCCGTTCCAGGGCGACAGCCCGCTCCTGCAACTCGGCGCGGGCGGCTTCCACCTCCTCGAACAGACGGGCCCGCTCCACCAGAATCGCCAGATTGCTCGCCAGGGTGGTCAACAGCCGCTGGTCGTTGCGGCTGAAGGCGTCGGGGTGGGGGCTTTCGATGTCGAGCACGCCGATCACCTGTTGGCCGACGAGCATCGGCACGCACAGTTCCGAGCGGATGTCCGACACGATGGAGCCGCGCCGGTGCCCGGCCTGCACATCGGGTATCAGGAGCGGCCGGCCGTGCCGTGCGACCCACACCGCTATGCCCTCGTCCCGCCGGAGGTGGAGGGGGCGGACTTTCTCTCCGGCTACCCCCACGCCGGCCACCAGGCGGAGGGTTTCGCTTTCCTGATCCACCAGCATCAGGGCTACGCTGGTGTCCTGAAGTTCGGCGGCCAGGGCCTCGACGGCGGCTTGCATCGTCTCTTCCAAGCGGAGGCTGGTGGAGGCGGCCCAACTGACGTCGTGGAGAAGTTGCAGTTCCCGGAGTTGCCGCCGGGATTCGGCGAACAGGCGGGCGTTCTCCAAAGCGGTGGCGGCTTGGTGGAGGAGGGTCTGGCCGGTCGCCACCTCGCCGTCGGTGAAGGAGCGGGCGGTCTGACTATCCCACACCAGGGCGCAGCCGATGACCCGCTCGCCCAGTTCCAACGGCAGCAGCAGGACGGCCTGGGCGTCGCGGGACGTCAGCCATTCCCGCAGCGCGGGGGCCAGGTCGGGGTCGGTCAGGCGGAAGTGGAGCGGGCGGCGTCGCGCCAGGGCCTCGGCGACGGCCGGGAGGTCGTCCAGGAGGTGGACTTCGCCCAGGTGCCGCTGCCGCTCCCGCTCCGTGGCGGCGGAGGCGGCGTACTCGGCGGCGATGACGACGACTTCGGCCTGCCGGTTGAGGCGGTAGACCTCCGCGCGGGTGCCGTTCAACATCTCGCACAGGCTGTGGGCGACGTAGGGGAGCAGTTGGTCGGCGTCGAGGGTGGAGGAGAGGGCCGCCGTGACGCTGTGGAGCAAGGTCACCTCGTGCAACTGGGCCCGCGTCTGCTCGTAGAGGCGGGAGTTCTCGATCGCCATGGCGACCTGGTGCGCGAAGGTCAACGCCAGGTGCGCCTGCCGCCGGTCGTAGACACGCGCCCGGCGGGCGGTCAGCAGCAGCACGCCGATGACCTTGTCTTTGGCGATGAGGGGAACGCCCAGGCGGGAGCGGCCGCGCTCGTCGGGAGCGATGACCGGTTCCCGCTCGCGGACGACGCGCCGGACGAGGGGGTGCCCGGACAGGGTGAACTCGCGCGGCAGGGGAGCGGTCTCCCCACGAGCGGCAACGACCCAGCCGCGCTGCTCTTGTTGCAGGATGCCGATGGCGGCGTCGTCGTAGGGCACGAGACGGCGCAGTTCGTCCAGGGCGCGGTCGAGCAGTTTGTCTATCTGGAGCGTGCTGCTGAGGATGCGGGCGGTGTGGAGGAGGATGCGGGCGGCCTCCCGTTCTTGCACGATGTTCTGGAACAGAATAGCCCGCTCCACCGCCATCCCGATCTGGCGTCCGATGGAGGCCAGGAGGGCGTGCTCCCAGCCGGAGACGGAGCGGGAAGCACTGTCGAAAAGGGCGATGACCCCCAGAACGTCGTTCTGCGAGATGAGGAGGGCCCAGAGGCAGGAGCGCAATCCCGCCTCGCGGAAAAGGGCCGGGCGGAGATGACAGTCGTCCTCGCTGCAAGTCTCAAAGTGTCGCTGCCCCTGCCCCTGGGAGTAGAGGGCGGCGCAGGTGGCGGCGTCTATGTCGGGGTCGGCGACCTGCTCGACAAGGGGGGCGGGGAGGCCGGAATGACTGGTGAGGGTCAGCCGGCCGGTGCGCTCATCCACCAGGTAGATCAGGCCGCCGGTGAACCCCATCGCCTGGATGGTGCGGGTGAGGGCTTCGTGAAGCAGGTCGTCCAGTTCCAGGGGGGAGGCGAGGGTCTGGGAGATGGCGTGGAGGGTCGTCAGTTCCATGTGCCGCCGCTGCTGGGCGGCCTCGGCCTTCTCCCGCTCGGACAACTCGCGCTCGGCTCTGGCGGCCAGGTCGCGCAGCCGCCCGGTGGTCAGGCCGACGAGGATGATCAACGCCGCGCTGACCAGATAGGCCGGGTCGCCCAGCGGTGACAGGTCGCCGCCGTAGATCAGGAGCAGCCACATGCCGGACAGAAAGGCCAGCGCACCGCCGATGAGCCCTCCCAGCGTCCCCCAGGCCCAGCCCATCGCCACCACCGGGACGAGGGCGAGGACGGCGACGCTCATCCCCAGGAAAGGGTACAGGATGTCCAGCAGCAACAGGTAGAGCGTCCAACTGCCGATGGCGAGGATGCTCTTCTGGCTCGGTAATTGGATTCCGGTGTCCATCGCGTCTATTCCGGCGTCCGCGCGTCCAGGTGACGGCGAATCAGCGGCGAGAGGGCGCGGGTGTTGATCGGTTTGGTGATGTACCCGTCGCAACCGGCTTCGTGGGCCCGTTTCCGCTCGTCGTCCATCGCGTGGGCGGTGATGGCCAGGATGGGGATGTGGGCTGTTTCGGGACGCGATTTCAGGATACGGATGGCGTCGTAGCCGTTGACTTGGGGGAGTTGCAAGTCCATCAAGATGATGTCCGGCCGCTCGCGGAGGGCGGTCGCGATGCCTTCCGCTCCGTCCACGGCGGTCAGGACGCGGTAGCCGTGCGCCTTTAGAACTGTGATGACCAATTTGCGGTTCATTTTGTTGTCCTCGACGACGAGGACTGTCTCTCCGGCCATAAATCTCGCTCCTGCAAATTATTCCTGGATGACAACCAGGGTGCCCAGTTCGGCCCAGTCGTAGAGCGCGGCGGCCTCGTCCAGCCCCAGGACGATGCAGCCGTAGGAGGCCGGCCGTCCGAGAACCCCCTCCCACAGGAGGACGCCGGAGGAGAGGGTCGGCAGGCCGTGGATGCCGTTGGTGAAGTCCGGCCCGGCGCGGTAGATGCCCATAAAGTGGGGCATCCACAGGTCCCAACTGGAGGCGTAGGCGTTTTCTTCCTTGCTGAGGATCTGGAACTTGCCCGGCACCGTCGGCGACGAGGGTATGCCGGTCGAGCAGACGAAGTCGTAGATCAACCGGTCGCCCTCGTAGGCGTACAGCCGCTGCTCGGAGAGGTCAACGAGGATGCGGCGGTCGGTGATGAGCGGCAGCGGGAAGAGCAGGTCGAGCGAGGGGATGGTGATCTGCTGGCCGGGCTTCAGGTCGCCGGGCTCGATGCCGGGGTTGGCCTCCGTCAGCCGCCAGACGGGGAAGCCGTGAGCGTAGGCGACGGACATCAGGGTGTCGCCGGGCTGCACGGTGTAGGTCTGCGGTGGGTGACGCAGGGAGAGGCGGGCGCGGTCGGCGCCGGCCTCGACCGCCTCTTTCACCGCCGGCAGGGTGTGTTCGATGTCGAGGGAGATGGCGGGGGGCAGTTCCCCGCGCAGGCTCTCCAGGTAGTCCCGCACCGGCTCTTCTCGGATAGTCACCAGCAGGCGCACCGTCCCCTCCTCCTCGACGGGACGGGCCACGAGCCAGCCGGCCAGGGTGTCCCGCTCGACGGGCCAGGTCGCGCGGTAATCGCTCAGCGGGTCGT
>JALWUZ010000292.1 GCA_027079895.1 Anaerolineae bacterium | reverse complement strand
CAGGAGGATTACGAGTTCGCCGACCGGCCGGCGGTGGTCAAGTCGTTCACCGGCGATATGCTGGCCGTCTCCGTCTCGCCGCCGGCCATCTACGGGATGGTGCAGTTCGAGGGGGGCGGGCGGTTCATGGCCGACTTCACCGATTGCGAGTTGGACGACCTGCGGGTCGGTATGCCGGTGCAGATGGTCTTCCGCATCCACCACGTGGACCGAGAGCGGGGGTTCACCGGTTATTTCTGGAAGGCGCGGCCGGTCGTATCTCGCGCGGATTGACGCCGATGGAGCCTTTCGTCCATCCCGACCTGGAGGCCGAAGTGGCCGCCATCGGAGGCCGCTACGCTCTCTTCAAGGAGGCCCGCCTGCCCTTCGAGGGGCGGGAGGTGCTCTACCTGGTCGGGTATGGCCTGTTCGACACCGCCTGTTGCGGGCTCGGCGGGTGCGGTTACGCGCTGGTGCCGGGCTTCGTCGTCGAGTGGAAGAGCCGCCGCACCGCCGACGGGCAGCCGGTCTCCCTCGTGGAGCCGGTCACGGACGAGGCCGTCCGGCGGCGGGTGGCGCGGCTCATTCGGGAGCGCGAGGCGGTGCAGGAAGTCCGTTTTGCCGTGGAAGGCCGGTGAAGGCCGGCCCGAAACGGCCCTCATCCACACACAATAGGAGGCAAATCATGAAGTGGGTCACACGTTCACACGTTCACGTAGACCGCGTCGCCTGCCCCTGGCTCATCAGCCGGTTCGTGGACTCCGAGGCCGAGTTCCTGTTCGTCCCCAAGAGCCGGGTGCAGGAGGTCGCCGAGGAGACCGGGGCAATTCCTTTCGACGCGCCGGGGGTCGAACTGGGGCATCACGATGGGAAATGCTCCTTCGAGACCATCATCGAGCACTTCGGCCTGACGGATAAGGCCCTGCTGCGCCTGGCGCAGATCGTCCACAGCGCGGATGTGCGGGCCGACCGGCAGGCGGACCCGATCGCGGCCGGGCTGGAAGCGATCGCCGTCGGCTACAGCCTGCGCTTCCCCGACGATTACGAGAATCTGGAACGCCAGTTCGAGGTGTACGACGCTCTGTACGCCTGGTGTCGCTTGCAGGTGGCCGCCGGGCAGTAGACGGCCATCCCCAGGCGGCGAGAGGAGGCGCGTATGGCAACCGGTATCCGGGACAAAGTCGCCATCATCGGGATGGGGTGTACCCGTTTCGGCGAGCGATGGGACGTGGGGGTCGAGGAACTGATGGTGGAGGCGTTCGAGGAGGCCCTCGCCGACGCCGGAATCGGCAAGGAGGAGATTCAGGCCGCCTGGCTCGGCACCTGTTTCGAGGAGATCAACGCCGGCAAGAGCGCGTTGCCGCTCTCTCTGACGCTGCGGCTCCCCAAGATTCCCGTCACCCGCGTGGAGAATTACTGCGCCACCGGCACGGAGGCTTTTCGCGGAGCCTGTTACGCCGTCGCCTCCGGGGCCTGCGACATCGCTCTCGCCCTGGGGGCCGAGAAGTTGAAGGACATCGGCTACGGCGGGCTGCCCAACTGGGGCGCCAACGCCGGGACGCTCGCCTGGCAGTGGATGCCGAACGTCACCGCGCCGGGGGCCTTCGCGCAACTGGCGACCGCCTACGCCGCCCGGCACTCCATCCCGATGAGCGACTTGAAGCGGGCGATGGCCCACGTCTCCGTCAAGAGCCACGCCAACGCCGCGCTGAATCCCAAAGCGCACCTGCGCCGCCCGGTGACGATGGAGCAGGTGTTGGCCGCCCCGACCGTCGCCTATCCGCTGGGCCTGTTCGACTGTTGCGGCGTCAGCGACGGGGCGGCCTGCGCCATCGTCGCCACGCCGGAGGTCGCCAGGGGGCTGGGGAAGCAGGAGATCGTCACCGTCAAGGCTCTCCAGGTGGCCCTCAGCAGCGGGGAGGAACTGGGGTACAACGCCTGGGAGGGGGATCATTTCATCACCACCGCCAAGTGCAGCGCGGAGGCGTACCGCGAGGCCGGAATCAGCGACCCCCGCGCGGAGATCAGTATGATGGAGGTTCACGATTGTTTCTCCATCACCGAGTTGGTGACGATGGAAGATTTGCACATCTCCGCGCCGGGGGAAGCCCCCAGGGATATCCTGGACGGCTTCTACGACCGGGACGGGGTCATCCCCTGCCAGCCAGATGGGGGGCTCAAGTGTTTCGGCCATCCCATCGGGGCGTCCGGCCTGCGGATGCTGTACGAGATGTATCTGCAACTGCTGGGCCGCGCCGGCGAGCGGCAGATCGAAAACCCGCGTTACGGCCTGACTCACAACCTGGGGGGAATGCCGTATATGAACGTGTGCAGCGTGACCATCGTGGGGCTGCTGTGAGCGGGGACGACGCATTGGGGGCGGTGTGTGGCCGCGCGGTCGTCAAGATGCCGAGCCCAACGCCGACTTGTCAAGTGCTGCGTTCTGTGTTACAGTAGGCGGCTGTAATGACCACCACGTTTTCCTTCACGGACGGCGAATCAACGGGAAATGGCGGCCCTGCCGATAACGAGGGTCGAGGGCCGTGTTGGAGCGTGTGCGCTGGGAACTACTACCTGTTGGTCGTAGAGTCGCCGGTACGCTGCTGACCGGCGACTCTGTTTTGGGGGTGAAATGGGCGATGACCTCATCACCGAAGCGGCGGCTCTGCTGTGCGAGGCGCAGCACCCCGTCGCACTGACCGGCGCGGGGATCAGCACCCCCTCCGGCATACCCGATTTCCGCTCGCCGGGGACCGGGCTCTGGGAGCACGCCAACCCGATGGACATCGTCTCCATTCGGGCCTTCCGCCGCGACCCCCAGGCGTTCTACGACTGGATGCGTCCGCTGGTGGAGGTGATGCGGGCGGCGGAGGCCAATCCGGCCCATCGCGCCCTGGCCGAGTTGGAGCGGGCCGGACACCTGCGGGCCGTCCTGACCCAGAACATTGACGGCCTGCACCAACGGGGCGGGTCGCAGGAGGTGCTGGAACTGCACGGCCACACCCGCGACGTGGTCTGTCTCGATTGCCACTGGCGGGCCCCCGCCGACCGCTACCTGGACGACTTTCTCGCCACCGGCGCGGTGCCCCGTTGCCCCCGGTGCGGCAACTGGCTGAAACCCGATGTCGTCCTCTTCGGCGAGCCGCTGCCGCTGAAGGTGCTCAATCGCGCCCTGGAACACGCCGCCCGCGCCGATTTGATGCTCGTCGTCGGCTCGTCGCTGGTGGTCACGCCGGCCTCCCAGTTGCCACTGATGGTGCTGGAGCACGGCGGGCGGGTGATTATCGTCAACTTGACCCCCACCTACTTGGACTCAAGGGCTGCCGTGGTCATCCACGCCGACGTTGTGACCGCGTTGCCGGCCATCGTCCGGGCCTGCGGGGAGAGGTAGATGCGATGGGAAATTCCGAACACGTCGAGAGCGGTTTGAAACGCCGGGTCGCCCACCTGGAACGGCTGATCGAGATCAGCCGCTCGTTGAACTCCACCCTGGTGCTGAGCACGCTGTTGCACAACATCGTCGAGGCGGCCCAGGAGATCTCCAACGCCGCCGAGTGCTCCATCATGCTGCTCGACCGCAAGAGCGGCCAGTTGCACTTCACGGCAGCGACCAACCTGCCGGGCGTCCGGGCGATCGTCGTGCCGATGGAAGGCAGCGTGGCCGGCTGGGTGGTCAAACACGGCGAGCCGCTGGTCGTCACCGACCCGGCCAGGGATCCCCGCTTCCACTTCTCCCGCACGGCGGACGCCATCTCCGATTTCGAGACCCACACCATCTTGGCCGTCCCCCTCATCGCCAGGGACGAGGTCATCGGCGTGTTGGAGGCGGTCAACAAACAGGACGGCGAGAATTTCACCCAGGAGGATGTCGAACTGCTCTCCGTGCTGGGCAATCAGGCGGCGGTCGCCGTGCAGAACGCGATTCTCTTCCAGCAGTCCGACCTCATCTCCGAGATCGTCCACGAGATGCGCACTCCGTTGACCTCCGTCATCGCCTACGCCGACCTGATGCAGAGGCCGGAGATCACCAAAGAGCAATGCGCCCAGTTCGCCGCCATCGTCCAGCGGGAGGCCGCCCGCATAAGCGAGATGACCACCAATTTCCTCGACCTGGCCCGGCTGGAATCGGGCCGCGCCTCCATCGCTCAAGACGAGGTGGACTTGAGCACCGTCATCCTGATGGCGATCAACGTCATTCTGCCCCAGGCGGAATCCAAAGACATCGAGGTCGCGGTGGACGTGCCGGTGATGATGCCGCCGGTGCGCGGCGACGCCCAGCGGCTGCACCAGGTCATGCTCAACCTGCTGAGCAACGCCGTCAAATACTGTCGGGAGGGGGATAAGATCACCGTCACCGCCCGCGCCGAGGAGGATCACCTGGTCGTCAGCGTGTCCGACACCGGGCCCGGCATACCGGCCGACTCCCTGCCGCACATCTTCGAGCGGTTCTACCGCGTCCCCGGCACGGAGAAGAGCGTCGTCGGCACGGGGTTGGGGCTCAGTATCACCCAGCAGATCGTGGAGGCGCACGGGGGGGAGATCACTGTCGAGAGCGAGGAGGGGCACGGGGCGACGTTCACTTTCACCCTGCCGCGGATGCAGTCGTGATAGCCGGGGGGAGACGCGGCGGGTGTATCTGCCGCTGGTGCTCAGGGGCTATTGAGGGGACGCGGGGGCTCGCTGTCTTCGACCGCGCCCGGCGGCTAACTCCCCGACCAAGTCGTACTCCAGGGCCGCGGTGATGCGCACCGGGACGATCTCCCCCACCGGCAACTCCGTCGGCACCAGCACCAACCCGTCAATCTCCGGCGCGTCCCGATACGACCGCCCCACGCTGAGCCCATCCCCGACTCCCTCGACGAGCACGTCCAGCCTCCGCCCGATGAGGGCCTGATTCTTCCGCAGCGAAATCCCCTGCTGCAACTCCATCAGCCGCTCCCGCCGCTCCGCTTTCACCTCCTCCGGCACATCGTCCGGCAGCGCGTAGGCCGGCGTGCCATCCTCGTGGGAGTAGGTGAACACCCCCGCCCGGTCGAACTCCATCTCGGCGACGAAATCCAGCAGCGTTTGGAACTCCTCCTCGGTCTCGCCGGGGAAGCCGACCAGGAAGGTGGTGCGGATGGCCACGTCGGGGAGTGCCGCCCGCAGGCGGCGGATGGTGCGGCGCATCTCCTCCACGTCGGACGGGCGGCGCATCCGGCGGAGCACGGCGGGATGGGCGTGTTGCAGGGGGATGTCAATGTAGGGGAGTATCTGGGGATGGCGGGCCAGCGTCTCGATCAGGTGCGCGGTGACGCGGCCCGGAAAGGCGTACATCACCCGAATCCAGGGCACCTGGGGGACGGCGGCGACCAGTTCGTCCAACAGCAGCGCCAGCCCGTCCCGCAGCCCCAGGTCGAAGCCGTAGTCGCTGGTGTCCTGGGCGATGAGGATGATCTCCTGCACCCCCCGTTCCGCCAGCCGCCGGGCGTCGGCGAGGATGGCCTCCAGGGGGCGGCTGACCGCCGTCCCCTTGATGAGCGGGATGGCGCAGAAGGCGCAGGAGCGGCGACAGCCGTCGGCCACCTTGAGGTACGCGCTGCTCCCCTGGACGGCGGCGCGGAGCACTTCTCCCCGGCCCTCTGCCACGTGCGGCGGCGTCGGCACCAACCGCCGGGCCAGCGAGACGATCTCCATCCAGCGGCGCGTGCCGAGCAGCCCGTCGAGGCCGGGGATGGCGGCGGCCAGTTCGTCGGGGGAGCGTTGGGCGTAGCACCCGGCGGCGATGATCTTCTGCCCCCGGCGGCGGGCCTGGGCCAACTCCCGCAGCACTGCCTGCGACTCCTCCCGCGCCGGAGCGATGAAGCCGCAGGTGTTGACGATGAGCAGGTCGGCCTCCTCCGGCCGGTCGGCGGGGAGGTAGCCGGCGCGTCGCAAGAGCGTCGCCATCCCCTCGCTGTCCACCAGGTTCTTGGGACAGCCGAGGGAGACCAGGTAAAATCCAGGGGAAGAGGTCATAGTCAGGGGAGCAACACCTCGCCGATGGCGGCCCAGGCGCGGGTGCAGACTTCGGCCCGCCTGCACATCGCGCCCTGCGGCTGCCCGTTGACGGTCACTTGCAGCCCGGCTCCGTTGCCGGTCTCGACGATGATCATCTGCTGCCCCGTCCAAGTCTTGGACTGGCCGGGGGCCAACATAGACTCCCACACCGTCTGGCCGTCCCGCTTCACCCGTGCCCAGACGTGTTCGGTCGCCTCCAACGTCAGCGTCACCTTCCCGTCGGGGCTGACGGGGAA
>JALWUZ010000291.1 GCA_027079895.1 Anaerolineae bacterium | reverse complement strand
TCCGGCAGTGGCAGGCGGGGGACATCATCGTCCAACGCCACCGCCTCCCCCTGCCGGACGGTGCGCCGCCGGGCGACTACACCCCGGAGGCGGGGGCCTACTGGCTGGACACGCTGGAACGCTGGCGGACGGCCACCGGCGCGGACACGATTCCCCTGCCCCCGGTCACCGTCCGCCCGTGAGCGAGAAGAGAGCGAAAGTTTGACAATCGTCAGGGCCGATGATACAATATCTTTAAGATTACGGTAACTGTTCGCCTTTTTGCGGAAGGGGCAGTCCGGTACACCACAACAGGGTCAGGCACATGGACGATAAGACGCGGAAAAACTACGTCGGCTCGCTGGTGGGGTCGCGTCTGGTGGGGCGGCTGTTCAACCTGCCGCCGGTCTCCTGGCTGGTGCAGGGGTTCACTCGTGCGCTGGTGCGGCGACAACTCGGCACCAACGCTGCCCCCTCCGCGTCTTCGCGCCCCGCCCCTCCGCGCATCGCCGGTGTCGGGCTGGACGTCACGCTCAAGCAGATCGTGAGCGACGTGGTGGAAGCCCTGGGATACGCCGGGGCGATGGTGGCGACCTACGAGCAGGGAGACATCCTGCCGGTGCGGGCTCTCCACGTGGACCCGGCGGTGGCGACGGACGAGCAAATCCACCGCTGGGAGGAGGAGGTCTCCCGCTACGCCCCCCGTCCGGTCAGCATCACCGACCCGGAGATCGCCAGAGTCCACGTCTACGGCGAGGAGTACCAGGATAATCTCAGCGTGCAGGCTTTCCAGGCCCGTGGCCCGGTCATCAGCGACGACCTCTTCGACCTGTTCACCCCCATCGCTCCCCCCGCCTCCCGCCCCGTCGTGAAAGGGATTCAGCAGGCGTTGGGCATCCAGCAAGTAATCGCCGTGCCCTTCTTCCTGGAAACGGTGACGGACGGGCGGACGGAGCAGGAGATGGTCGGCAACCTCTTCGCCGCCAAACGGGGCCCCATCTCCGAGCAGGACATCCGCGTCCTCTCCGCCTTTGGGCGGCAGGCCGCCGCCGCCATCGAGAGCGAACGGCGCCGACTCCACATCCAAATCGCCCAGAACATCGTCTACGAAATGCAGTCCCGCTTGCAGAACGAGGAGCAGGTGCTCCAGCGCATCGTCCGGGGGGCGGTGTCCGATTTGGGATATGTCGGGGCGATGGTGGCCACTTACGAGCAGGACGACTCACTGCCGGTGCGGGCGTTCTACCTACAACCGTCCGTAGGGACGATGGAGCAGGTGCAGCAGTGGGAGAAGGAACTCTCGCGGTACTCCGGTCGCCCCGTCAGCGTCTCCGACCCCGACATAGCCAGGGTGTTCGTGCATCGGGATGATTGCGCCGCCAACCTCAGCGTGCGGGCTTTCAAGGCCGAGAAACCGGTGGTCAGCAGCGACCTGTACGACCTCTTTACGCCGGTAGTCCCCCCTTCGGCCCGCCCGGCCGTCGCCGGGATTCAGGAAGCGTTGGGCATCCAGCAAGTGATCGCCGTCCCTTTTTTCCTGGAAGAAGAGGATGCGGACGGCCAGGTGAAACGGGAGGCCGTCGGCAACCTGTTCGCCGCCACCCGTTCCCGCCGCTTCAGCGCGGGAGAGATCGAGTTGCTGGAAACCCTCGCCCACCAGGCGGCAGCGGGGATTCGGAACGCCCGGCTCTACCGCATCATCGAGGAGCGGCGACAGGTGGCCCAGGTATTCGGGAAGATGGCCTTCAGCGCGGCGGCCTCCGTCCACGCGCTGCGCAACCACCTGGCCGCCTTCCAAATGCACCTCCACCTGGTGCAACTGACGCCCCCAGACCGCCGGGACGAGATCTTCCAACTGAGCAACAAGATGCTGGAACGGCTGGACGAGGCGGCCAAGATTCTGGACAACCTGCACGAGCCGTGGCGGGCGGTCGTGGACAAGCCGACCGATGTCAACTCCTGCATCACGCGGGCGATCGGACAGGCGGTGCGGGATCGTGAGGAAGTCGAGGCCGAGGAGGGCATCTACATTCGGGAGGAGTTGGGCGACGGCCTGCCGCCGGTGCAGACCTCCCCCGATATGCTGGCCGAGGCGTTCCGGGTGCTGATCAAAAACGGGGTCGAGGCCGTTCGGGAGACGGGGCACGGCGGCGAGGTGCGCGTCGTCAGCCGTCGGGGGGAGCAGGACACGGTCGAGGTGCTCATCAGCGACGAGGGAGTGGGCATCAAGCCGGAGGACATGGGCAAGATATTCGAACTGCGCTGGTCCACCAAAGAGGCGGGGATGGGGTTCGGCCTGTTCTGGACGAAAGAGTTCGTCGAGGGGCTGGGTGGCAGCATCACCGTCGAGAGCGAATGGCAGCAGGGGACGACGTTCCGGCTCGTCCTGCCGGCCATCGCCGGATAAGGGGTCTATGCGCAGAGTGGCAGTTTTCATCCTGGCCCTGGCCCTCTGGCTGGCGGCCTCTTTTCCAATCAACGCCCAGGCCATCACCCACGTCGTGCAGCCGGGGGAGAACCTGTTCCGCATCGCGCTCCGGTACAGGGTCACGGTGGACGCGCTGGCCGCCGCCAACGGACTGTCCGACGCCGGCCACATTTACGTCGGGCAGCGGCTCGTCATCCCCGCCCCCACCGGAGGGGCGACGACTCCCGAACCGGCCCCGACGCACGGCGTCCACGTCGTGCAGCCGGGGGAGAACTTGTTCCGCATCGCCCTGCGCTACGGCACCTCCGTCGCCGTGCTGGCCGCCCTCAACGGCATCACCAACCCCAATCACGTCTACGTCGGGCAGCGGCTGACACTGCCGGACGCCGCCCCGACCGGACCGGCGACGGGCGAGGAGAGCATCTACATCGTCCGCGCCGGCGATACCCTCTCCGCGATCGCGCTGCGATACGGCGTCTCCACGTGGGCTCTGGCCCAGGCCAATCATCTCCGCAATCCCTCTCTCCTCTTCGTCGGCCAGAGGCTGCACATCCCCGTCTCAGGCTCATCTTCTTCAGGCTCATCTCCGCCCCCCGCCGCCCCGCCGACCGCCGGCAAGTGGATTGACGTGGATTTGACCCATCAGCGGGTCACGGCCTACGTCGGCAGTACCGCGGTGCGCACCACTTTGGCCTCGACCGGGCTCCCCGGCACGCCGACGGTCACGGGGCAGTACCGCATCTACGCCAAGTACGTCTCCACGCTGATGAGCGGCCCCGGCTACTACCTCCCCAACGTCCCCTACACGATGTATTTCTACCGGGGATACGGCCTGCACGGCACCTACTGGCACTCCAACTTCGGCCACCCGATGAGCCACGGCTGCGTCAACCTCCCCACGCCGGAGGCGGAGTGGCTGTACAACTGGGCCCCGGTGGGTACGCTGGTGAACATTCACTACTGAGGCCGCGTTTCAGAAAGGGGAATTGGATGAAGGAAAAATCTATCCTGTGGGTGTTTCTGGCTTTCGTCCTGGGATTCTCGCTGCCGGTGTGCAGTTGCGCCGGGGGCGGCCTGTTGCTGACGAGTGCGCTGGCCGGGCTGGCCGGCGGCGGGAGCGGGCCGTCCCTCATCGAGGAGAACACCGTCGCCGTCATTCACCTCGACGGGGTAATCAGCAGCACGCCGCCGGAGTATTTCTCCACCACAGGGATTACCCCCGCGCGGGTGCGGGATCTGCTCGACCGGGCGGACGTGCCCAACATCAAGGCGGTCGTCGTGCAGGTCAACAGCCCCGGCGGGAGCGTCGTCGCCTCGGACGAGATCTACCACATGCTGCTGGACTTCGACAAGCCGGTCGTCGTCTGGATGGGGGATGTGGCGGCCTCCGGCGGCTACTACATCTCCTGCGGCGGCGACTACGTCATCGCCCATCCCGACAGCCTGACCGGCTCCATCGGCGTCATCAGCCAGTTCATCAACGCCGAGGGGCTGATGGAGAAGGTCGGCGTCAAGGCCCTGGTCATCACCTCCGGGCCCCACAAGGACATCGGCAGCCCCTTCCGCGAGATGACTGCGGAGGAGCAGGCGTTGTGGCAGACGATCATTGACGAGGTGTACGGCGATTTCGTGGCCGTAGTCGCCCGCTCCCGCGACCTGCCGGAGGAGACGGTGCGGGAGTTGGCCGACGGGCGGGTCTACACCGGACGGCAGGCGTTGGAGAACGGGCTGGTGGACGCCGTCGGCACGCCGGACGACGCGGTCGCCAAAGCCGCCGAACTGGGCGGAATCGTCGGGGAGCCGCACGTCATCGAACTGCGTTCCACGCCGACGTTGATGGAGATTCTGGAAGGGGCGCGGGCCCGTCCCGCCCTGCCGTCGCTGGACGAGATTCTGTCCTGGGCCGGTGCGCCGTCGCTCCAGTTCCGCTTCACGCGCTGAGCGATGCATGTCCTCCTCATCGAACCTTACTACGGCGGAAGTCACCGGGCCTGGGCCGCCGGGTACGCCGCTCACAGCCGCCATCACGTGACGCTGCTCACGCTCCCGGCCCGGTTTTGGAAATGGCGCATGCAAGGGGGCTCGCTCACGCTGGCGGAGCGGGCCCGTCGTCTCCCCCACCCGCCGGACGTGATTCTGGCGTCCGACATGCTCGACCTCCCCACTTTCCTGGCCCTGACCCGCGATTTTCTCGCCGCTGTGCCGGCCGCGCTCTACTGTCACGAAAATCAACTGACCTACCCCTTCCCGCCGGGGGAGAAGCGGGATTTGACCTACGGCATGCGCAACTGGCTCTCGATGGTGGCCGCCGACCGGGTGTTTTTCAACTCCCAGTTCCACCGCGATGATTGGTTCGCCGCGCTGCCCCGGCTGTTGAAGCACTTCCCCGACTATACCCATCTTCACCGCGTCGCCGCGGTGCAGGAGAAGGCGGCGGTGCTGCCGGTGGGCTGCGACCTACGGCGGCTCGACCGGGTGCCGGCGGAGCGCGGACGGCTGCCGCTGGTGTTGTGGAATCAGCGGTGGGAGTACGACAAGGCCCCGGAGGTGTTCTTCCGCGCTCTGGACGTGCTGGCTGCGGAGGGACTCCCGTTCGAGGTGGCGGTGGCGGGCCGGAATTACCGCCAGTCCGCGCCGGAGTTCGACGCGGCGCGGGAACGGCTGGGGGAGCGGGTGGTTCACTTCGGGTATGCGGACGAGGCCCGGTACGCGGCTCTGCTCCGCCGGGCCGATGTGGTGGTCAGCACCGCCATCCACGAGTTCTTCGGGGTGGCGGTCGTCGAGGCGATCTACGGCGGCTGTTTCCCGGTGCTCCCGGCGCGGCTGGTCTACCCCGCGCTGCTCCCGCCGGAGTATCACGCCCGCTGCCTGTACACGGATTTCGCCGGGCTGGTGGAGCATCTGCGGTGGGCGTTGTCGAACCGCGAGATGGCCCGCGCGGTCGGGGCCGCGCTGCGGCGGGAGATGGAGCGTTTCGACTGGACGGTGGTCGCGCCGGAGTACGACGCGGCCCTCGCGGATGTGGTGCGATGACGACGGCGCAGATGTTTCTGGTGCTCGTGATGGCCGTCACTCTGACGCCGGTCGTGCTGGACCGGCTGCGGGTGGACATAGCCGCGCTGCTGATGGCGGTCGCCCTGGGAGCGGCGCAGTTCCTCGGCCTGGGAGTCCTGGGGGCACCGCACACCCCCCAGGAGGCGGTCGAGGCGATCGCCGGGCTGGGCCGTCCGGTCGTCCTGACCCTGTTGAGCCTGTTCATCATCACCGCCGGGCTGGACAAGTCCGGCCTGACCCGCTGGATCGCCCGCTATCTGTTCAAGGTCGGCGGACGCTCGGAGCGGCGGCTGATCGCCCTCTTCGCGGCGGCCACGGCGTCGCTTTCGCTGGTGATGAACAATCTGGCCGCCGGGGCGTTGATTCTGCCGAGCGCGATGGAGGTCGCCCGGCGCACCGGCATCAAGCCCAGCAAACTGCTCATCCCGGTGGCCTACGGCAGTCTGTTGGGCGGCGGGGCGACTTACTTCACTTCGGCCAACATCATCGTCAGCAACCTGCTGATGGCCGCCGACCCGCCTCAGAAGCCGCTCTCCATCCTGGCCTTCACGCCGACGGGGGGGCTGATCGCCCTCGCCGGATTGCTGTTCCTCATCCTCTTCGGGGAGCGGCTGCTGCCGGAGCGGGAGCCGTCGCCGGAGCAGATGATGGCCCGTCCCACCGGCGACGACCTGGAGGCGTTCTACCGGCTGGACGAGCGTTTGTGGGAGGCGCGGGTGCTGCCCGACTCCCCGCTGGCGGGCCGGTCGCTGGCGGAGAGCACGATCGGGGAGCGGCTGGGGCTGGCCGTCGCCGGCATCTGG
>JALWUZ010000290.1 GCA_027079895.1 Anaerolineae bacterium | reverse complement strand
GGGGGCGGTGGGGTCGTCGTTGTACTGCTCGGTGAGCAACTCCCCCAGCCACGAGACCAGGCCGGGCTGCCCCTGCGTCTCGTAGTACACGCGGTCTATCACCTCCTGCTCCACCACCTGCCCGCTCTCCCGCTCGTACCAGTGGTACATATAGTCCACTTCCTCGAAAGTCAGGTTCGGAATGTGCAGACTCCGTTGCACGTTGAACGGCGACCCGCTGCTGCTCTCCACCCCCAGCACCGCCCGCACCCCAATCAGCCCTACCCCGTGCAACAGGTACTCCTTCTCCTCCGTCGGCACCCCCACCTGGTCTCGTCGCCGAATGTAGATGTTCCTGAAAGCCCCGGCCAGGTCGGAAATCGCCCCCTCGTTCAAGGCGTCGAACTCGTCCAGCATCAGAACCAGCGGCCTTTCCAGCACCTCCCGCGAGAAAACCCGCTCGAAGTCGCGCAGGGACTCCGGGCGCGGCAATCCCCTCCCCAACTGCCGCGCGATGCCCGCCACGATGTAGTCCAGAATCGCGGCGATGGACTCCTCCCCCTTCAAAACCTGCACGTTGACCTTCACCGCGTCGAACCGCTCATCCTCCTGTAACCTCCACAACACCTGCTGCATTACCCACGTCTTCCCCCGTTGCCGCGGAGCCCACACCGTGATGTAGTGCCCCCCCTCATCCGGCCTCTCTCCCCGCAACTGGGACAGCGCGTACTCCACCAACTCTCTCCGCTCGACGTAGTAGTGCAACCGCGTGTCCACCGGCCCATACGAGCAGAACTTACGCATCCCTCACCCCCTCCCGCTCATCCGGTCTCTATGAAGACCGGCCTCACCCGTACCCCGCTCCCCTCGTCCACGTACTCCACCTCGTACCGCGCCCGGTTCTCCTCGTCCACCGCCTCCACGAACATCGCCAGCGTGATCTCCTCCAACCCCAACTCCGCCCCGTACCGCGCCGCCTGCCGCAACGCCCGCCGGTACTCGTACACGCTGGCGAAACTCTTCACCTCCACCGCGTACCGCCGCCCGGCGTACTTGATGAGCAAATCCACCTTCCCGTTCCCCGTCGGAAACTCCGGCCACACCCGCCCCCCGTACTGCTCCAGGAACTTGTCCAGGTACACGTACAGGTTGAAGTGATACACCGCCTCGTAGGGACGCATGTCGCTGCGCCGTCGGGGAGCCTCCCGCCACAACCACTGCCGGTTGTCGCGCAGATACCGCTCATACCGCCGCAACAAGTTCTCGATGTTCAGGCCCGTTTCGGTGATGATGTCGCTCAAGTCCTCGAACGGGTCGTACAACGGCCCCGTCTCGCGGTACAACGTCCGCGCGAAATAGTTGAACAGCCGCTTCTGCACGAACGGGGAGGAGAACTTGACGAACTGCCGCCCGTTCTCCGACTCCCAGTCAATCACCCCGTTCAGGTACAGGAAATTCATCTGCGGGTCGTCGTAGGCGAAATGAATCTTCTCCCCCGTCCTGAACAGCCCCAGTATGAAATCGCGGTACTTTTCCTGCCGCGCTTTGCTGATGATATTGAGCACGTTGCTGTTCGGCAGCGCGTTGACCGCCAGGCTGTAGACCTCCTCGAAGCGGTCGGCGGTGATGGGGGCGGTAGGGTCGTCGTTGTACTGCTCGGTGAGCAACTCCCCCAGCCACGAGACCAGGCCGGGCTGCCCCTGCGTCTCGTAGTACACGCGGTCTATTACCTCCTGCTCCACCACCTGCCCGCTCTCCCGCTCGTACCAGTGGTACATATAGTCCACTTC
>JALWUZ010000289.1 GCA_027079895.1 Anaerolineae bacterium | reverse complement strand
CGCGCCCGTCGGGCAGACGGCCGCGCACATCCCGCACCGCAGACAGCGGCTTTCGTCAATGGCGACGGTCGCGGCGACCGTCACCGCCTCCTCCAGACAGACCCGCTCGCACAAGCGACAGCCGGAGCATTCCCCCTCCCCCGGCTCCACGACCGCCACGCCGATGAGGGCGAAATCCCGGATTTGAGGCTCCGAGCAGGCGTTGGGACAGCCCGCCAGCGCGATTTGGATGCGGTTATGGGCCAGCACCGGGCGGCCCGCGCCCAGTTGGGCGGCGAAATGAGCCGCCAACTCCTCCTCGTGAGCGTCCAGCCACTCCGCCAGGCGGTGGGCGACGGCGTCGGTGTTCCCCAGATTCAGACGGCAGTCTTGCGCACAGGAGCGCAGGACGTAATACTCACGCCGAATCTCCAGTTCCTCCGTCATCTCTTCCTCACCCGCCGCAGATAGGGGTTCAATTGCTCCTCCAACGCCAGCCCGACGAGCATGAAGCCCAACGCGGTGACGAAGATTGCCGCGCCCGGCGGCACGACCCACCACCACATCCCGAACAGGGCGGCGTGTCCCGACTGCGCCAACGAAAGCACCTTGCCCCAACTGACCGCCTTCGGGTCGCCGAAGCCGAGGAAACTCAGCCCCGCCTCGGCCAACATCATCCCGGCGGCCAACATCACCCCGTTGACGATCACCAGCGACGAGACCGCCGGCAGGATGTGCCGCCACATTATGCGCCAGTGACTCGCCCCGTAAGAGCGGGCCGCCTCGATGTACTCCAGGTGGACGATGGAGAGCACCTGGGAGCGCACCAGACGGGACAGTCCGGCCCAGCCCAAAATGGTGAAAATCAGGATGATCGTCCAGTAACTGGTGCCCAGGTAAGTCGCCAGGATGATCATCAGCGGCAGGCCGGGGACGGAGAAGAGGACATCGGCGAACCGCATGCTGAGCGTATCCACCGGCCCGCCGGCGTAGCCCGCCAGGATGCCCACCATCGCTCCCAGCAGGGAGACCAGGAGGGCTGTCACCGTGCCCACCAGCAGCGAGACCCGCGCCCCGTAGATGACCTCGCTCAGAATGTCGAGCCCCGCGCCGTCGGTGCCCAGCCAGTGCTCCGCGCTGGGAGGCTGCTTGCGCCGTCCGCGCTCACGGATGTTGTAAGGGTCGTAGGGGGCAATGACGTCGGCCAGCAGGGCCACCAGCGTCATCGTGACCAGTATCAGCACCCCCCACCGTCCCAGCCGGTGACGGAGCAATCCCCTAACGAACCGCCAGAGACTCACCACAGCACCTCACGCCTGAGCCCACGTCAATAAATCCGTTTCCCGAATCCCTCTTTCGTCGCCGAGTTGTCGTAGATCTCCTCGATCAGGAACACGTAGGCCGGACGGCGCGGCCAACGATCCTGATGCGGCCGGTGGTAGACATCGTGCTGGGCGTTGATGAGTTGATGGTAGATGCTCCCCGTTTCGTGAATCTCCACCTTGCCGCGCACCTCGTAACTGATGACCGGCGGCTGGTAGAAAAGCAGCGTCACCGTCGGGTCGGCCCGGAGGTTGGCCCACGAGTGATCCAGGGCTAGTTCCAGCGAGCCCATCTTGGTGAAGTCAATCCGCTCCTCGCAGCCCTCGCAGTACAGCATGTGTAGGAGGAGGCGCAGCCCCTCCTCGCTGTACCCCTCCCGCCAGCCGGTGTTGATGTGGGACATGTAGGCGTCCAGGGTCTCCTGGAGGTACTCCTCTTTGGGGATGAACCCCACCCCTTTGATGGAGGCGTTGAGCCCGGCGGGGCCGTGGGAGACGACCGCCGGGTTGTGACGGGTAAAACCGAGGAAAAGTTCATTGCGCGGGACATCACCCTCTTCGGCTTGACGGCGCACCAGCCGGGCCCGTCCGTGATAAATCCAGCGGATGAACTTTTCGGGAATTGTGCGTTCTTCCATTCGTCGCTCCTCGTGAGGTCAAGTCAGTTCCACGCGCGGGTCGAACAGGGCGTAGGAGATGTCGGCCAGAAAGTTTCCCAAGAGCGTCAGGGCGGCCAGGAGCAGGAACACGCCCTGCATCAGCGGATAGTCCAACGAGCGGGAGGAGGTGAGGATCAACTGCCCCATCCCCTCCCAGGAGAAAATGCTTTCGATGATGACCACACCGCCGAGGAGGGCCGGGAGTTTCATCCCCAACGAGGTGATCACCGGCAGCATGGCGTTCCGCACCACGTGGCGGAAGAGAATCATGCGCTCCGTCAGCCCCTTGCTCCGGGCGACGATGATGTAGGGCTTCCCCAGCGTCTCGATCATACTGGAGCGCATCAGGATGGCGTACCGCATCGTCTCCAACGTGGCCAGCGTCCCCACCGGCAGGACGGCGTGGCGGGCCAGGCTCAGCACGTAGGCCAGGTTGAGCCCCGGCGTCAGGTTGGGGTCGGTCATCCCGTAGGCCGGCAGCACCGGCCAGTAGAACGCGAACACCATCAGCAGCAGCAGGGCGAACCAGAAAGAGGGGATGGCCGAGAAGACAATCGAGGTGCTCAGGACGGCCATATCCAACAGGCCGCCCCGCTTCCAGGCGGCGTAGGCGCCCAACGGCAGGCCCAGTACCAGCGAGATGATGAACGCGCTGAGGGTCAGTATCAGCGTGTGGGGGATGCGGGAGGCGATGACCTCCATCACCGGGCGGCGGTGGTTGAAGGAGATGCCCATGTCGCCCCGCGCCATGTTCTTCAGGTAGAGCCAGAACTGCTCCGGCAGCGGCTTATCCAACCCGAACTGGGCCATAATCCTGGCCTTGTCCTCCGGCGAGACGCGCGGGTCGGCGTAGAACCGCTCCGCCGGGTCGCCGGGGATGACTCGCGGCAGGAAGAAGTTGAGGGTCGCCACCAGGAAGAATATCAGCAGCGTCTCCAACGACCGACGAATCAGGTACGCGCCAGACACGGGGCCTCCAGTCGCAACGGCGGTAAGCCTCCGGGTGGACGAGGGGACGAGGCCCCCCGCCCACCCGGTCTCGTCCGCAGGCTACTTGGCCTTCAGATTCTCCAAAGTCTCGTAGGTGAGGATTCCCAGGCCCGGCTTCGCCACCCAACCGGTGAAGGTGTCGTCCCGGTACAGATTGAGCGTCTGGGGGATGTAGAGCGGGATCTGCGGCATATCCTCGGCCAGAATCTCCTGCAACTTGAACAGGAGTTGCTGCCGCTCGGCCACGTCGAAAGCGGTGCGCGAGGCCTGCGCCGCCTCGTCGAACTCCGGGTTGGCGTAGCCGCCGAAGTTGAAGCCGACTACCTGCCCATCCTGAATCTCGCCCCGGTCGGAGCCCAGGTAGAAGACCACCATGCCGGGCTCGCTCATGTTCACGCCGGAGATGGCCGCGTCGAAGTCCGCCGCCTTCTGCCGGGGACGCATGCCCATCATATCCACCGCGTCCGTCTCGGCCTGGATGCCCACCTCGGCGAAGTCGGCGACGATGTAGTTGGCCGTGTCCAGGGAGACCGGGTCGCTGGTGCAGAGGATGGAGATGTTCAGCGGGGAGCCGTCGGGCTGGTCGCGCCAGCCGTCGCCGTCGGCATCCACGAAACCGGCCGCGTCGAGGGCCTCCTGGGCCGCTCCGGGGTCGTACTCCACCATCGGGATGTCGGGGTTGTACCACTGCGCCCCGGCCGGCGGGAAGAGCCCCGGCCCGACCGGGTCGGCGAAGCCGAGCATCACGTCCTCGATAATCAAGTCCACGTTCACCGCCTGGGCCAACGCCTTGCGGAAGGCGACGTTGTCGTAGGGCTGACGGCGCAGGTTGAACATCAGCGTGCGGGTGCGCAGCCCGCCGACCTGGGACAGTTTGACGTTGGGGTATTCGTCGGGGCGGTTCTGCACGTCGGCGGCGATGTCCGGCGAGACGTCCCACATCAGGGCGTCGAACTCGCCGTTCTTCAGGGCCATCACCCCGACGGTCTCGTCGTTCACCACCCGCAGCGTGATGGTGTCAATGTTGGGGTTCATCCGGTAGTGCTCGTGGGTCGCCTCCAGCACGATGGACTCGCCGGGGGTCATCTCCTTGAAGCGGAACGGGCCGGAGCCGATCGGGTTTTCGGTGTTGGGGAAACTCTGGCCGTCCTCGATGTCCTTCCAGATGTGCTCCGGGATGATGCTGACGACGGAGCCGACGAACCGAATCGCGTCCACCTGGGGGTAGTTGAACTTGACATGCACCGTGTGGTCGTCCACCTTCTCGATGCCGCCGTAGTTGCGGGCGATGGCGAAGAAACTGGGGAACTGTTGCTGCTGCATGTAGTTGAAGGAGAAGACCACGTCGTCCGCCGTGACCGGCTCGCCGTCGTGCCATTTGGCGTCCGGGTTGAGGTGGAAGGTGGCCCCCATCCGGTCGGGGTCCCACTCCCAGGAGTCGGCCAGCCAGGGCTTGATGGTCGCCGTCTCCATATCGTAGTCAATCAGCGTGTCGTACAACGCGCCGATGCAGAACGTCTCGGTGTCGTTGAAGCCCAGGTAGGGGTTGAGGACGTTCGCGCTTTCCTGAACGGCAATCCGCAGGTTGCCGCCGCCGGCCGGAGCGGGCTCCTCGGTGGGAGCGGGAGCGGCCTCCTCCGTCGGCGTCGGAGGTGCGGTCGGGGCAGGAGCCGCTTCCGTCGGGGCGACGGTCGGCTCCGCCGGTGCGGGGGTGGCGGTCGGCGTCTGCTGTTGACAGCCGGACAGCACCAACCCGGACAACATCGTCATCAACAACAATAAAACGAGCGTCTTTTTCCTGTTCATCTGCCTCCTCCTGATGATTGATTGGATTGGCCGGCAGCCCCGCCCACGCCGGGCGACGCGGCCCAGCACACGGTCAGTATACCAAATCCCCCCGACACGTCAAATCGGCCCGCGCACTAGAAGTACAGGGTTCGCCCCAGGATGAGGACGTAGGAGGACACCACCACCGCAGCCCCGGCCATCCAGCCCCATCGCCGCCGGATTTCCAACGGGGGACGCGCGGCTTTGGGGAAACTCGCGGCCCGAAACCATCGCACCATCCAGAGCAGCGGCGAGAGGGCCCCCAGCACCGCCGATATGCCGGCCGTCACCGGCAGACTCGACAGTCCGTAAGGGCAGAACAGGCCGGCCGACAGCACGACCACAAAAGAGGTCACGTAGGACAGGAGGCACAGTCTGTTGGCGCGGCGTATCTGCTCGTCGCCCTCCCCGCCGATCATCCGGCCCAACTCCCGCAACGCCCCCCAGACGAAGGCGATGAAACTGGCCGTGCCGACCGCCGTCATCAGGACGCGCCACAGCCAGCCGGGTTGCCAGCCGTCTATCACCACCGCCAGGTCGCCCACGTTGGCGACGCCGGAGAACATCAGGTAGCCCGTCCCGTAGCACAGGTTCATCAGCATGAACAGCCAGAGGAAGAAGCGGGTCTCCGAGGCGGCCCGCCTGACGGTGCGCAAGGCCAGCCACAACAGCACCCCGGCCAGGAGGTTGTAGGCCGGTGCGCTTCCGGCGACCAACTTCGCCTGCAACGTCGTGGAACTATCGCAGGAGGTGTACAGCGCGGAGTATTCGAGCAGGTCACCGCCGACGCCCAAGCAGGTCAGCGCGTGGACCCCCTCGTGGATGGCGACGGTCAGACTGATCGCCACCGCCGCGATCGAGATCGCGGTCGGCCAGTCTGTGACCGGTTTTCGGGTCGAGGCCGTTGTGGACATCGTGGTCTCCTCCGTGCTCAAAACGACTCGTGTTCCGTGCGGGAGATGATCTCGTTCTGCAACGCCTCGCTCAAGTCGCAGAAGTAGTCGCTGTACCCCGCTACCCGCACGATCAGGTCGCGGTACTGCTCCGGGTGTCGTTGCGCCGCCCGGAGCGTGGCCGCGTCCACCACGTTGAACTGGATGTGATGGCCGTCCAGTTTGAAATAGGTGCGGATGAGGCGCACCAGTTTCTCCAGCCCCTCCTCCCCCTTGAGCACCTGCGGCGTGAACTTCTGATTGAGCAGCGTCCCGCCGGTGCGGGCGTGATCCATCTTGGCGACCGACCGGATGACCGCCGTCGGGCCGTGCCGGTCGGCCCCCTGCACCGGCGAAATCCCCTCCGAAAGCGGTGTTCCGGCGTGCCGCCCGTCGGGGGTCGCGCCGGTCACAGAGCCGAAGTAGATGTGGCAGGTGGTCGGAAGCAGGTTGATGTGGTACTCGCCCCCTTTGGTGTTGGGACGGCCATCAATGGCCGCGAAGTAAGCCTCGAAGACGCGGCGCATAATCTCGTCGGCGTAGTCGTCATCGTTGCCGT
>JALWUZ010000288.1 GCA_027079895.1 Anaerolineae bacterium | reverse complement strand
CCCCCGTCCCCTGCACCCGCCGCCACTTCTCCAACGCCACCCGCGTAGCGCGGAAGGAGAGCGGCGGCAGCGTGTCGTCCGGGGTAAAGAACGCCACCTGGTCGGCGTCGTCGGCGGCGTGGAGTTCGCCCCCCACCAGCCGGGCGCAGTAGACGACGACAATGTCCGCGCCGTGCTCGTGCTCCCGTCCGGCGATCACGTCCAGCAAGGCGGTGATCTCGACCTCCAACCCCGTCTCCTCCAAGCACTCGCGGGCGGCGGCGGCCTCCGGCGACTCGCCGAACTCGACGAACCCGGCCGGAAACGTCCACGTCCCCTGCCGCGGCCCCATCTTCCGGCGGACGAGGAGCACCTTCCCCGCCTGCTCCACCAGGACGCCGGCGGCCACCTTGTGGTCGCGGAAGATGACCTGGTCGCAGGCGGGACAGTACCGCCGTTGGCGACCGTAAGCCTCGCGGTCTTCGAGCGGGTGGCCGCAGATGGGGCAGAAGTTCAGTTCCACAGGACGGGCCATAGTGACCTCCTCAGTGTGAAGGTTGAAAGCGGCGGGCTCACCGGCGGGCCCGGAGGCTCGCGGCGGCCAGGGACAGCGTGGCGACGCCCAGCACCACCTCCGCTATCCGCCACCACAGCCGCGACGGACGCCCCGCCGGGCCGGGTTCCGCGCCCATCACGGGGGGCGTCGGCGTGGAGGTCGGCGCAACGGTCGGTGTGGCGGCCGGCGTGACGGTCGCCGTCGGCCCGGCATACGGCGCGGCGGTCTGCGCCGCCAGCGGCTCGCCCTCCGGCGGGGACGGGGCCGCGTTCGTCGGGGCAGTCGCCGCGAACGTTTCCTCCCCCGCCTCTCCCATCGGCATCTCCCTGATGACGACCGTCGCCTGGGGCATGGTGACGGCGACCCGAACGGCGGCCGGCGGCCTCCCGGTCAGCCAATCGCCGAGCAGCACGGCGACGAACAGCAGCCCGACGACCAACGTCGAAAAGGCCATGCGCGGCACGGCGACGAGACGGCGCGGAAGCGAGCGCGGACGATGGCGGGCCGGAGCCACCATCCCCGGCGACAGGATGAAGTTGCGCGGGAGCGGCGCGGGGGGCAAATCCCGCACCAGGGCGACAGTCCGGCGCAGGCCGTCCAACTCCTCCCGCAGCGACGGGTCGGACTCCAGGCGGGCCTCCAGGCGGGCCCGCTCGTCCGCCCCCAACTCCCCGTCGAGGTAGGCCGAAAGCAACTCCTCCCGTTTCCGCTTCCCCAGTCTCATCATCGCTCGCTCGCAGTAGACATCGCGGGGGTAGGGGCCGGTCTCGCACCGGCCCCCCACCGGCTCGCACCGGCCCGCCGCCCCTCATTCAAGACGGTAGCGGGCCGGAAGAAGTTCCCCCTGCGCCCTCAGATAATCCCGCAGCCGGGCCCGCGCCCGTGCCAGGCGGGATTTCACCGTCCCCGGCGGGATGTTGACCACCTCGGCGACCTCCTGATAACTCAACCCCTCCACGTCGGCCAGCACCAGGACGACGCGCAGTTTGGGCGACAGGCTCTCGATGCCCGCCTGGATGACGCGGGCCATCTCCTGCCGCTCGGCGTACTCCTCCGGCCCCTCGCCGCCGTTGACCAGGGCCGGGTTGGCCTCCGCGTCCATCTCCCCGAAATCCTCGAACGAAGTCGTCGGACGCCGCTTGTGCCGGCGCAGTTCGTCGTAACACCGGTTGGCGACGATGCGCAGCAGATAGGACTTGAACGAGCCGCCCCGGAACCGGTCGAGGTTGCGGTAGGCGGCGATGAAAGTTTCCTGCGTGGCGTCGGCGGCGGCGGCCGGGTCGCCCAGAATGCGATAGGCAAGGTTGTAGACCTGCTGCTGATAGGCCAGCACCAGGTCGTTGAAAGCATCCAAACGCCCCTGCCGGGCAGCGGAGATGAGGGCGGCCTCGTCCATTGCGCCTCCGTCGGGGGAGTATAACAGTTTTGGCGCGGGGGGCAAGTGGCGACTTGTGGCGACGGGGAGAACGTGATACACTTGCGGCCAGACCATGAACACGAGGAGGGGGGATGAAGACCATCACGCACGATTGGGATTGGTGGGCCTATCAGTTCCGCGTCATCCACCGGCGGGGGATTCACAACATTGACTACTGGGACGACCGGCTGGTGGAGTTCGTCTCCAACGCGCTCCACCTGAGGGAGGGGGAACGGCTGCTGGACCTGGCCTGCGGCTCCGGCGTCCACGCCCTCCGATTCGCCCGGCGCGGGCTCGAAGTCGTCGGGCTGGACATCTCGCCCAAACTGGTGCGCTACTGCAACGAGCAGGCCGCCGCGCAACACCTGGACAACGTTACCTTCGTCGAGGGGGATATGCGGGAGTTGACCTTCGAAGAGGAGTTCGACGCCCTGGTGATCCTCAGCGTCAGTTTCGGTTTCTTCGACGACGAGACCAATCAGCGGGTGCTGGACGGGGTAGCCCGCGCCCTCAAGACCGGCGGGCGGCTCTTCATCCAGATGGCGGACCTGCTCTCCTTCGTCGAGCGGAACGACAACCGGCGTTACTGGCAGGAGCGGGAGGAGGGGATCTACCTGATAGACTCCTGGTACGACCCGCTGACGGGAATCTCCTACGGCTCGTTCCGCTTCCTCGACCGGGACGGCGTCCTGCACCTATGGGACGACACGGAGAACGTGCGGCTCTACACTCTCCCGGAGGTGCGGGGGATGTTCGACCGGGCCGGTTTGGAGATCACGATGGTCTACGGGGACGTATTCCTGCAACAGCCCTACGGCCCCGACAATCACCACGAGATGATCGTCGTCGGGCGGAAGCCCCCGCGCGACCGGTGACTCAGCGGCGCAGCGTCGCCACGAGCCGCACCGGATGGAGCAGCAGGTCGAGCGCGGCGGCGACGTGCGGGACGACCACGTCGGCGGCCAACAACGTCTCCACCGCCAGCCCCTCGTCGCCCAGCACGGCGATGGCGAGAGCCGCCTCGCGGAGCATAGCGGCGTCGTTGGCTCCGTTGCCGACGGCGCACACCTCCGCCGCCCCCAGTTCCCGGACGAAGGCGGCCTTTTGAGCGGCCTCGTCGCCGGGGGCGATGCGGGAGGCGCGGAAGCCCAGGCGGGCGTCAATCGCGGCTTGGCGGCCGCGGGTGTCGGCGGTGAGCATGTGAACCGTCAGCACGGAACGTAGGCTCAGCACCCGCTCGACGACGCCGGGTACCACCTCTCCGCCGACGGCCAGCGTGCCGTTGACATCCAACACCAGGTGGCGCAGCCGGTAGACGCCGCGCCCAGGCACCTCTATCTCCAACACCGCGCGACAAAAAGAAACCTCCCGCCGGCTGTGTAGGCCGGCGGGAGGCTGCGTTTACTTGATCTCGACGACCGCGCCGGCGGCCTCCAACTGCGCCTTGGCGTCCTCGGCGGCCTCCTTGGCGACCGCCTCCAACACCGTGCTGGGTGCGCTGTCCACCAACTCCTTGGACTCCTTCAACCCCAGGGCGGTGAGTTTCCGCACGGCCTTGATGACCTCGATCTTCTTGGGGCCGATCTCCTTGAGGATGACGTCGAACTCGGTCTGTTCCTCCTCAGGCTCGGCAGCGGCCGCGGCCATCGGCATGGCGGCCATCGCCACCGGAGCCGCCGCGCTGACCCCCAGTTTCTCCTCCAACATCTTGACCAATTCCGAGGCTTCCAGCAGCGTCAGTTTGCTGATTTCCTCGACGAGCATTGCCAAATCTGCCATAGTTTCATTTCCTCCTGATTGTGATGAGATTTAGGCCGACGCAGGGGCCTGTTGTTCCTCCAACTTATCCACATACGCCTGCAAGACGTTCACGACCTGTCGGATGCCGCTGGCGATGACTCCGGCGGTCTGGGTGGCCGGGGCGTTGATGGTGCCGAGCACCTGCGCCATGAGCACCTCCCGCGACGGCAGGCTGGCGATGGCGCGTACCTGCTCCGCGTCAATGACCGTAGACCCCAACAGGCCGCCTTTGATTTGGAACCCTTCCTGGTTCTTGGCCGTGTCCACGAACGCTTTAGCCACCGGCGGCACCTCGCCGAAACAGAACCCGACCGCCGTCGGCCCGATGAGCCACTCGGCCGGCAGGGAGAGATCGCGCTGCTTCAGCACCAACGCCAGCAGCCGATTCTTGACCACTTGCACCTTGCCGTCCAACGGGCGGGTGGTGCGGCGCAGTTCGTCCATCTCGGCGACGCTCATCCCCCGGTAATCCGCCAGGATGATGCCCTGACAGCGTTCCAACTGCTCGTTGTACAAAGCGACGAGTTCCTGCTTCTTCTGCTTCGAGATTGCCAAATTCCACCTCCTCTCTCTGATTGCTCCTGCAAACGAAAATCCCTGCGCCACACCGACGCAGGGACGGATCTCTCATTGCGAGAGGGTTGTCTCTGCCTCGGCAGGCGGATTTGAGCGCGACGCGCACCTGCTGTCTTCGGCGAGCGAACGGATTATGTCAGCCGCCTAGAAAGCCACCTCCAACGCCTGGGCCTGGATGGGATCCACCTTGACGCCGGGCCCCATCGAAGAGGCGACGGTGATCTTGCGGATGTAAGTCCCCTTGCTGGCGGCGGGGCGGGCTTTCCTGACCGCGTCCACCAACACGGCGAAATTATCCACCAACTTCTCGACCGGGAAACTGACCTTGCCGATGGGAGCGTGCAAGTTAGCGTTCCGGTCCACGCGGAACTCCACCCGTCCGGCCTTCGCCTCCTTGATGAGACGGGGCAGGTCGTCCGCCGGGGCGATCGTACCGGCCTTCGGATTAGGCATCAGGCCGCGCGGACCCAGAATCCGCCCCAGACGGCCCACCTTGCCCATCATCTCCGGCACGGCGATGGCGACGTCGAAGTCCGTCCAGCCTCCCTGAATCTTCTTGATCCACTCGTCATCGGAGGCGACGAAATCGGCCCCCGCCTCGCGGGCGATCTTCTCCGCCTCGCCGGCGGCGAAGACGAGGACGCGCACCGTCTTCCCCAGGCCGTGCGGGAGCAGGACGACGCCGCGCACCTGCTGGTCGGCGTGGCGGGGGTCCACCCCCAACCGGAAGTGGGTCTCGACGGTCTCGTCGAACTGGGCGAAACTGATCTCCTTGACCAGTGCCAACGCCTCCTGCGGCGAGTACAGCCGCTCGCGGTCCACCTTCTCTAATGCTGCGCGATACTTCTTTCCGTGTTTGGGCATTGTTCCTCCTTGTGGTACTGGCGGGTCTCCCCTCCCACTGAATGTTGGTCAGTCGGTGATGGTGATCCCCATGCTGCGGGCTGTGCCCTCGATCTGTCGCATAGCCCCTTCGAGATTGATGGCGTTCAAGTCCTTCATCTTCAACCGGGCGATCTCCTCCAACTGGGCGCGGGTGATGCTCCCGACCTTTTCGCGGTTGGGCTCGCCCGACCCTCGCTCCACACCGGCGGCCTTGCGCAACAGGTCCGGCGTGGGGGGAGTCTTGAGGACGAATTTGAACGACTTATCGGTGTAGATGGTGATTTCGGCGGGGATGATGTTCCCGACCTGGCCGGCGGTGCGGGCGTTGTACTCCTTGCAGAACTGCATCAGGTTTATACCGTGCTGCGCCAGCGCAGGGCCGATGGGCGGCGACGGGTTGGCCTTTCCGGCCGGAATCTGTAGTTTGACAACGGCTTTGACTTTCTTCATAATCCTCCATCCCAACGTTTATCAGGCTTTCTCCACCTGTAGGAAGTCCAGTTCGACCGGCGTCTCCCGTCCGAAGAAGGAGACCAGGACGCGCACTTTGGCCCGTTCCATATCAATCTCATCCACCCGACCGATGAACTCGTTGAACGGCCCGTCAATGATGCGCACTTTCTGGCCGGGCTTGAAGGTGACTTTGATCTTGGGAGCCTCGGCCTCCATGCGCTTCATGATGGCCTGCACCTCTTCCGGGCGCAACGGTGTGGGCTCGTTCCCCATCCCGACGAACCCGGTGACGCCGGGCGTGTTGCGCACCACGTACCAGGAGTCATCGGTCAGAATCATCTGCACCAGGATGTAGCCGGGGAAGACGCGCCGCTCGACGATGCGCCGTTTGCCCTCACGGACTTCGATCTCGTCCTCGGTCGGCACCACCACCTGGAAGATCTGATCCTGCATTTGCATCGTCTCGATGCGCTGCTCCAGGTTGTGCTTGACCTTGTTCTCGTAGCCGGAGTAGCAGTGGATGACGTACCAGGCGCGTCCGTCGTTGGGCTCGCCGGGCGTCTCGGCCGACGTGGTCTCCTCGGTGGGGATGGGTTCCGGGTCAGGCATAGCG
>JALWUZ010000287.1 GCA_027079895.1 Anaerolineae bacterium | reverse complement strand
GCCACCTGGTCGTACCCTTCCTCATCCGCCTTGCGGGCGTAGGCCATCAGCCGGTGGTAGGCTTTCGCCTCACCGACGAACGCCTGATAGACGTTGTGGCGCGTCTTCTCGTTCACTAGTAACCGCCTTCCTCAACTTGCACCTTGCCCCGGAACACGTGGTAGATGTAGGCCGTGTAGACCAGCACGATCGGCACGCCGATGAGCGCGATGACCAGCATCGCCGTCAGCGTGTTCTGGGAGGCCGAGGCGTTGAAGATCGTCAGGCCGTACTCAGGCACGTTGCGGGCCGGGAGCAGGTAGGGATAGTTGCCCGCGCCGAAGACGGCCATCATCCCGGCGATGGAGAGGGCGGAGAACAGGAAGGCCGGGCCGTGCTTGTCCTGATTCAAGTTGACCCGCGTCAGGGCCAGGAAGACGAGCGTCAGCAGCGGCAGGAGCCAGACGACGGGCGACTTGCCGGCGAAGCGGGCCGGAGCGTCGAAGGCGGCCACGATGGAGGTCAGCACCGCCAACACGACCCAGGTCGTCCACCACTTGACGGCGAGCCGACGGGCCCGCTCGGCGAGTTGTCCGTTCGTCTTCAGCAGCACGTAGACCGCGCCGTGAGTGACGAACATCGCCAGGCCGGTCAGTCCGACGAGGAGCGAGAAGGGGTTGAGCAGAGTAAAGAAGTTGCCGGTGAACTCCATCTGGGCGTCCAGCGGCACCCCCCGGATGACGTTCCCCACCGCCACGCCGGTCAGCAGGGCCGGCAGGAGACTGGTGACGAAGAAGGCCCAGTCCCAGGCGTTCCGCCACCGCTCGCTTTCCACCTTGCTGCGGAACTCGAAGGAGACCGCGCGGACGATGAGGGCGAAGAGCACCAACATCAACGCCAGGTAGAAGCCGCTGAAAACGGTGGCGTAGACGTGGGGGAAGGCGGCGAACAACGCGCCGCCGCCGGTCAGCAGCCAGACCTCGTTGCCGTCCCAGAAGGGGCCGATGGCGTTGAGCAGCGTCCGCCGCTCCTTGTCGGTCTTGGCGATGAAGGGGTAGAGCACGCCGACCCCCAGGTCGAACCCGTCCAGGATGGCGTAGCCGGTCAGCAGCACGCCGATGAGCAGGTACCAGACGTTTTGCAGAAATTCGTGGCTCATGCCGTCACCTCCTTCGGGCCCTCGTCCAACTCCCGCTTCAACAGGAAGAGCAGCAAGCCCAGCAGCAGCGAGTAGATGCCGACGAACAGGATGATGGTGAGGAGCACCTGCCAAGCCGGGACGACGACGGAGACGGCGTCCGCAGTCTTGAGCTCACCGTAAACCACCCAGGGCTGCCGTCCGAACTCGGCGGCCACCCAGCCGAGGTTCATCGTCAACAGCGGCAGCCAGGAGGAGTACACCATCACCTTGAGGAAGAGTTGATTTTTCTCCCTCTTCTGTCCCATCAGCAGCCCCCACCAGGTCAGGGCGATGAAAAAGAAACCCAACCCCGTCATCAGGTGGTAAGGGTAGAAGGCGGCAGAGATGGGCGGCCACTCCTCGCGCGGGAACTGGTCGAGCCCGGTGATGGTGCTGTTGGGGTCGAAGTGGATGAGGAGACTGAGCAGTTTGGGGACGGCGATGTTGAGATACACCTTCTGCTTCTCGACGTCGGGGAAGCCCCAGAGGATCATCGCTGCCCCGTCCTGGGTCTCGAAGAGGGCCTCGTAGGCGGCCATCTTGGCCGGCTGAGTCTCGTACACCTGCACGGCGTGGATGTGGCCGACGCCCAGGATGAGCAAGGAGAAGATCGCCCCGGCCGTGACCCCGACCTGGAGCGAGCGGCGGGCGAACTCCACGTGCCGTTCCTGCAACAGATACCACGCGCCGGCCCCGGCGATGAAGAAACTGCCGGTCAGGAGTGCGCCGCAGATGGTGTGGAAGAAGCGCGGCAACGTGGAGGGGTTGAAGACGGCGGCCCAGAAGTTCGTCAAGCGGGCTACCCCGTCCACCACCTCGTAGGCGGTCGGCGTCTGCTGCCACGAGTTGGCGACGATAATCCAGAAAGCCGATAAGGTGGAGCCGAGCGCGACCATAAAGGCCGAGAAGGCGTAAAACCCTTTCGAGACCTTGTTCCGCCCCAAGATCAGCACGCCGATGAAACTCGACTCCATGAAGAAAGCGAAAACCCCCTCGGCGGCCAGCGGCGAACCGAAAATGTCGCCGACGAAACGGGAATAGGTGGACCAGTTGGTGCCGAACTGGAACTCCATCGTGATGCCGGTCGCCACCCCCACGGCGAACACCATCGCCAGAATCTTGACCCAGAAGCGGGTCATCTCATCATAGACCTTGTCACCCTTCCACGCCCGCCAGGCCATATAAGTGATGAGCCAGGCCATCCCGATGGAGACGGGGGGGTAGAGGTAGTGGAAGATGATCGTCAGGCCGAATTGGAAACGAGCCAGCGTCACCGGATCCATAAGCGACCTCCTGTGATTGTTGAGAAGCCGGCTCCCCGCAATGATTCAGGGAGCCGGCTTCGGTCATCACCGCGTGTTATGGCTTCCAGACCTCCCAAACCTTGCCCACCAAATCGGGGCCGGGCTTGAGGGTCGTATCACCGGGTTGCCAGCCGGAGGGGGTCGCCTCCGCGCCGCCGGTCGCCCGCACGTGCTGGAATGCCTTGAGTTGTCGAATCAACTCCTCTGGGTTACGGCCCACCGACGGGGTGAGCACCTCCATCGCCTGAATGACCCCGTCGGGGTCAATGATGAAGCGACCGCGGATGTCTACGCCGGCATTCTCATCGTACACTCCGTACACCGTGCCAATGCGACCGCCCTGGTCGGAGAGCATCGGGAAGGGCACGCCACCCTCTACCATCTTGGAGAGTTCGTCCTCGTTCCAGACCTTGTGAGTGAAGCGGCTGTCGGTGCTCATCGCCAGCACTTCGACGCCCAACTCCTTCAACTCAGGGTACTTGGCGGCAACTGCCGCCAACTCGGTCGGTCAAACGAAGGTGTAATCGCCGGGGTAGAAGCAGAGCACCACCCACTGGCCGCGATAATCGGAAAGTTTGATGTTCTTGAACCCCTCGCCGGCAACGTAGGCCGACGCTTCAAAATCCGGGGCCTCCTGGCCCACACGTGCCATTACCATCTTTACCTCCTCCTCTGGTGATTTTTCCCCCGCAGGGGATGTCTCGGCGATTAAAGGCCCTGCCGCGGGCTGGACACAGGAATCCATCTCTGCCATAACACACCTCCTTCAGCCTGTTCACTCGGATTAGAACTCTAACGGGTATCCTTCATTCGCACCTCCTTTGTTCCTGTCTCACTGCGTCGGGCGTCGGTGACTCAGAAGGCGACGAACTTCTCCTTCTTCGCCCCGCAGATTGGGCACTCGTCCGGCGGCTCGCCGACGCCGGTCCAGCCGCAGAAGGGGCAGACGTAGACCGTCTCTAACTCGGCGTCCTGGCCGGACTCGACCGCTTCTTTGGCCGTGCCGTACATCTCGGCGTGGATTTTCTCCGCCTCCAACGCCCAGTTGTTGGAGCGGACCGCGCTGTTCTCGCCCTGCAACTCGGCCACGGCGACGAAGGCCGGGTACATCTCCTCCACCTCGTAAGTCTCCCCGGCGATGGCCGTCGCCAAGTTGTCCGCCGTCTGGGACAGGCCGCCCAGCACCTTGAGGTGGTTGACGGCGTGGACTTGCTCGGCATAGGCGATGGCCTTGAACAGCCGCGCGACGTTGGAGAATCCCTCTTTCTCCGCCCGGTCGGCGAAGGCGAGGTACTTCATGTGAGCCTGACTTTCACCGGCGAAAGCGGCCTCTAGGTTGGCTTTGGTCATTTTGTGCATTGCTGCCTCCTTTGAATTTTTGGGGCCTCAAACGATGGCCCTGAAGTCGAAGTCGTCCTCCAGCAGACGGTCGGCGTAAGCGGAAAGGTCTGCGCCGCGCTCGATCAGCCGCTTGACCGGCAGGATGTTCCGCTTCTCGTTGAGCAGGATCGCCCCCACCAGGTGCCCGTCGCGGAGGACGAATTTGCGGTAGCGGCCTGCCGCCGGGTCCGCCCGCCGTAACACCGCGTCTCCCTCCGCCGCCACGACGCACTCCCCCAGCGAGGCCAGTTCCGCCCCGACGACCTTGAGGGTGGTGGAGACGAGCGTCCCGCTGTACTCCTGGCTGCCCGGCGCGACCATGTTGGCCGCCGCCGCCTGCGCCTGTTCCAGGGCGGCGGGGATGATGCCGTAGACCCGGCCCTCGAACTCGGCCACGTCTCCGGCGGCGTAGACATCCTCCGCGCTGGTGCGCAGGTGACGGTCCACGACGACGCCCCGCTCGACCGTCAGCCCGGCCTCCCGCGCCAGGGCGACTTCGCTGCGGATGCCGGTGGAGAAGAGCACCAACTCCCCGGCGACCTCGCGCCCGTCTTTCAGGCGGATGCCGCTGGCCCGCTCGTCCCCCAGGACGGCGACGGTCGCCCCCTGGGTGATGATGTGGAGTCCCTGGCCTTCGAGGATGGCCTGGAGCACCTCTCCCCCCTCGGCGTCCAACTGGCGTGTGAGCAGGTGGTGGGCGAACTCGACCACCGTCACGGACAGGCCGGCGGAACGCAGGGCGCGGGCGGTCTCCAGCCCCAGCAGCCCCCCGCCGATGATGATGGCGGTGGCGACCTGTCCGGCGTACTCCCGGATCGCCTGAGCGTCGTCCAGCGTCCGCAGAGTGAAAACCCCCTGCTTGTCGGTGCCCTCGCAGGGGGGGACGAAGGGACGGCTGCCGGTGGCGAGCAGCAGGCGGTCGTATTCCACCTCCGCGCCGTCGGCCAGGGTGATGCGGTGCCCGGCGGGGTCCAGACCGACGACGGGAGTGCCCAGGTGCAGAGCGATGCCCTGCTCGGCGTACCACGCGGCGGGGCGGAAGTAGAGAGCCTCCTGCTCCACCTCCCCGGCGATGTACTCCCACAGCCGGGGGCGGCGGTAGTAGGGGTACGGCTCCGCGCCGAAGATGTGTACCTCGGCCGCCGGGTCGGCCCGCACGATGGCCTGCGCTGCCGTGACCCCGGCGACGCCGTTGCCGATGATGAGATGTTTCATCTAGGGCACCTTCTCGAACATACTCTTGTCCGCGCCGCAGACCGGGCAGACCCAGTCGTCGGGCAGATCCTCAAAGGGCGTGCCGGGCTCGATACCGCTGTCCGGGTCGCCGACATCGGGGTCATAGACGTAACCGCAGGCGATGCATTCCCATTTTCCCATTTGTTGAACTCCTTTCGTGTCTCTGATGGCTACTCGTCCTCCATAGCGGCCAGGCAGTCAGGGCAGTAGCCCCGGAAGACCAGGTGCCGCTCGGTCAGAACAAAACCCTGCGCCTGCTCCGGGGGGATGTCCACGCCGGAGCAATCGCAGGGCACATCCACGACGCGCCCGCATCCCAGGCAGACCATGTGGGCGTGGTCGGAGATGTTGATGTCGTACCGGTGTTCGCGCACGCCCAGCCCCAGTTCCAGCAGCAAGCCGATTTCGACCAGTTCGTGCAGGGTGTTGTAGACGGTGGCGTGGGACATGTCCGGCATGGTGGCCTGCACGCGGGTGAAGATCTGCTCGGCGGTGGGGTGGGTGCCGGCGGTCTCCGCCAGCACCTGGATGATAGCCCGCCGCTGGGGGGTCACGCGGCGTCCGTGGTTTCTCAGTTGGTCGCAGAAAACATCGGGTGTCATCGCAGTCAGTTATAATGGCTACTAATTTATAGCCATTATAACATATTTCACGGGGATGGCAAGAAGGATGGGGATTAGGGCTTCTGAAAGCGCGGGGTAGGCGAAGGCACTGCCTTCGCCTACCATTTCTTATGATGTGGCCCTCGTCCGCGTGTTGCTCCCCAGCGGGACGCGCCGGGCTGTGGGTTGCACCGCCCGCCGGAGGAGATGCCATATATCACTCATTCCCATCCGAATCAGGCGGGGCAGGTTGAAGGCGGTGATGCCGAAGGGCAGGTCCAACTCGCTCTTCTCGCACACGGTGGAGGTGTTGGCACAGTCAATCTGCCCCTTGAGGGCCAGCAGTTCCACCTCCAACTCCTCCGGCGTACACCGCTCGACCAGTTGATCCACCTGCGCCATCAGGGCGACGGCCTGCCTGATACGGGACTCCGTCTCGGCGGCCACGTCCGGCGCGATGAGGCCGAAGCGGGCCTTGAGGTCGTTGAGCCGCCGCCCGGCCTCGTAAGTCACCGTAGCGATGTCGTCCCGGCTCATCCAGCGCGTTTCGTAGTTCAGGATGTGCTTCCAGGAGGGGGCCAGCAACGCCTTCCGGTGCTCCTCCAGCGTGCGGCAGCGGATGCGGTAGCCGTACCGCTCCGACCGCTCGTAGAACAGGCTGGCCGGGTCCACGAACGGCGCCAGCGGCCCGATGAAGGGGATGAACCGCCGGTCGTCGAAACGGGTCAGCAGTCGCTCGCAGTACTTCACCGACTCCAGCACCGACTCCGGGGTCTGGTACGGGAGGCCGGTCATGAAGAACAGGTCGAAGCGGCGGGCTCCGGCGTCCAGACAGGCGGCGATGGACTCCTCGATTCCCTCGTTGGAGAAGTGCTTGTTGATCGCCCGCCGTATCGCCGGGTCGTGGGACTCCGGCGAGAACTCGATGACGAAGTTGGGCAGCGCGGCCCCCAGTTTGGCGGCGAACTCCCGATCCAGGGGGAAGAAAATCTCCACCATTCCCTGCCCCGGATAGCCCTGGATGGCCTCCAGGAAGCGATTGGCGTAATCCATCCCCGCCTGCCGGAGATCGCCCAGGATGAAGACCGGCCCCCGGCTGATGTCGTACATCTGCCACAAGTCCTGCGCCAGCCGTTCCGGGGAGCGGAAGGCCGGCCGGGTGCGCCCGGAGACAATCCGCCCGGCGAAGGCGGAGCCGCCGCAGTAGGCGCAGTTGTACCGGCAGCCGCGCACGGTCAACGCCGCCATCGTCGGGTACTCGACCCAGTGGCTGAAGGGGATGTAGTTCAGGAAGTCCCGGTCGCGCACCACGGAGCGCACCATCTGGCGGTAGTTCATCTCCAGGTGGTCGAGGCTGTCCGGGATGTAGGTCTGGGGGTTGACGTGGACCTCTCCGTCGCCGTCCTGCCAGGTCAGGTTGGGGATTTGGGCCAGTCGCTCCGGGGTGGGGGAGGTGGTCAGAGCCTCCAGCAGCATGCGCAGCGGCTCCTCGGTCGAATCGCCCCGCAGGACGAAATCCACCTGGGGATAGCGAATCAACTCGGTGTGAAAGTAGGACGAGGAGTAGCCGCCGAAGATGACGGGGGTATCGGGGTGGTGCTTCTTGACCAGTCGGGCGACCTCCAACGCGCCGTGGGCGTGGGGAAGCCAGTGCAGGTCAATGCCGAAGGCGCGGGCCTGCAATCCGGCCAGCAGCCGTTCGGCGTCGAAACGTGGCGAGCGCACCATCCGCGCCGCCAGGTTGGCGATGCGGGTGCGGAAACCGGCTTGCTCCAGGTACGAGGCCATGAAGGAGAAGCCGACGGGGTACATATCGAAGACCGGTTCTGAAGGTACCAAATCGCTGATGGGCCCCCAGAGGGTGGCCCGTTCGCGGAAGTCGTAGACGCTGGGAGCGTGGATGAGAATCAGGTCGGCAGATGGCATACGGTCTCTCCGATGTGTGTTGCGGCTTTGACGGGCGCGGGCGACGGCCGGCCCGCGCCGACGTATCATAGGGGCGGCCAGGGAGAGGCCGGACGCCCACCGGCGCGGGCGTCCGGCTGCCCGCCGAGGTTCTATTCGTGAGGCGCGGCGTGGACGGTCGCGTGGAGGACCGGACGGAACTTGTAGCCGTAAACAATCGGCCCCTCTGCCCCGCCGCCCTGCACCTTGCGCGTCACCATCTCCACCGGCATGCCGATGTCCACGTGGTCGGCGTCCACATCGGTCAACTGCGCCGTAATCAGCGGCCCCTCCTCCAACTGAATCAGCGCGAGGATGTAGGGGGCGAACTCCTCAAACCCCTGCGGAGGGGTGTGGACGGTCGTGTAGGAGTAGACCTCCCCCTTGCCGCTGAAAACCAGGGGCGTTTTGGCCGGCGCCTCGCACTCCGGGCAGATGTCGCGGGCCGGGAAGATGCGGGCCCCGCACTTCTCGCACACCTCCCCTTCCAGCCGATAACGTTGCTGTTGCAGCCGCCAATTCCGTGGGATGTTCATCTCGTTCCTCCTTAGCTGAAATTGCTACTCCATCCGTTCGAGGATGTGAGTGATAGCCGTGCCGCCGCTTCCGCCGAGGCTCTGGGTCATGCCCAGGCGGGCGTTCGGCACCTGATTCTCTCCGGCGAGACCGCGCAACTGATGCACCACCTCGACGACCTGATAGACGCCGGTCGCCCCGGCCGGATGCCCCCGCGCCTTGAGCCCCCCCATCGTGGCGATGGGGATGCGCCCCGTGAGGCCGATCTCCCCGTCCAGGGCCATCCGTACCCCCTGCCCCGGCGCGGCGAATCCGGCGGCCTCCAGGCTCAGGGCGGCCAGGATGCCGAATGAGCCGTGCAACTCGAACAGGTCAATGTCCTGAGGCGTGACCCCGGCCTGCTCGTAGGCCCGTTGAGCCGCCAACGCCGCGCTGCGCAGCAACAACGGGTGGTGGCGGTCGTGGACGGCCAGCGCGTCGGTGCCCACCGCCGAGGCCCGGATGCGCACCGGCACCGCCGAGAAGGTGCGGGCCGCGTCGCCCGGAGCCAGCACCACCGCTGCCGCTCCGTCGGCGGCGGGTGCGCTGTCGAACAGGTTGATCGGGTCGCAGACCATCGGCGCGGCGGCGAACCGCTCCGGTGTGATGGGGAAGCGGAACATCGCCTGGGGGTTGTGGACGGCGTTCCGGTGGGCGTTGACGGCGAAGGGGGCGAAGTCCCGCTGCGCGTAGCCGTACTCGTGCATGTAGCGGCGCATCAGCAGGGCGTTGACGGCGGTCAGCGAGCCCCCTACTGCGCTCTCGTAGTCCCCGTCGGTCGCCAGCGAGCGGCCATAGACTATCTCACCGGCCAGGGCGTCGGTCATCTTCTCCACACCGACCACGACGACGATGTCCGCCAGGCCGCCGGCGACGGCCATGTACCCCACCCGCAGCGCGGCCGCGCCGGAGGCGTCGGCGGCCTCGACCCGCAGGGCCTCGACGCCGCTCAGCCCGGCGAAATCGGCCACCAGTGCGCCCAGGTGCTCCTGTCCGGCCAGTTCTCCGGCCAGCATGTTCCCCACGTAGAGGGCGTCCACCGTGGCTACCCCGGCGTCCGCCAGCGCGGCCTGAATCGCCTCCAACGCCAGGTGGCGCAGGCTGACGTCCCAATGCTCTCCGACTTTGGTCTCTCCGGTTCCGATGATGGCTACGTCTCTCATTTCCTCAACTTCCCGGTAAAACGGACGTAAGTGGCGTAATCAATCTCTACCCGGCGGGCGACGTACTCCCGCGTCAGGGGGGCGCGGCCCTGCCGTTCCACGATGGCCTCCGTCACCCGCAGGGAGAAGGCGTCGGAGCCCGCGCCGGAGCCGTAACTGACCAGGAGAAGGCGGTCGCCGGGGCGGGCCTCGTCCAGCACCGCCGCCAGTCCAATCAGAGACGAACCGGCGTAGACGTTGCCGATTTCGTTGACCAGCAGGCCGTCCTTGACTTGCTCCGGCGTGAAGCCCAGTTTCTTGGCCGCGGACTTGGGGAACTTGGCGTTGGGCTGGTGCAGGACAACGTAGGTGTAGTCCGCCGGAGAGGTGCCCAGCGCGTCCATCAGCCCCCGCGCCGCGGCGGTGATGTGTTTGAAGTAGGCCGGTTGTCCGGTGAACCGCCCGCCGTGCGAGGGGTAGTGCTGGTAGGCCCGCCGCCAGAAGTCGGGGGTGTCGGTGACGTAGGAGAACGAGCCCTCGAAGACGGCCAGCGATTCCTCCGCCGGGCCGAGCAGGTAGGCCGCGCCGCCGGCCCCGGCGGTGTACTCCAGCGCGTCGCCGGGCCGGGCCTGGGCGGTGTCCATGCCGATCGCCAGCGCGTAGCGGGCCATCCCGGAGCCGATGAAGCCGATGGCGGCCTGTAACGCTTCGGTGCCGGCCTTGCAGGCGAACTCCCAATCGGCAGCCTGGGTGTGGGGGGTGGCTCCAATCGCTTCGGCGACGATGGTCGAGGTCGGTTTGACGGCGTAAGGGTGAGACTCGCTCCCTACCCACACGGCGCGGATGAGGGCCGGGTCGGGGAGGGCGGCGCGGGCCAGGGCGTTGCGGGCCGCCTCGATGGACATCGTGACCACGTCCTCGTCGGGCCCCGGCACCGATTTTTCTTTGATGGGGGTGCCGCCGTAGCCGCCGGTCCACACGCGGGATACTTCGCGGGCCGGAAGGCGGTAGCGCGGCACGTAGGCCCCGTAACCGACGATGCCGACCGGGTGCTCCGGTCGCAGGATGGTAGTTGTGTCGCTCATGCCCGAATCTCCGCCAGGATGGATTCCGCCACGTCGGGGCGGATGCGCCGCTGGGATACCATCCGCGCCACGACTTGGGCCACCTCGTCCCCCGTCGCCCCGGCAGCGATGGCGATCTGCCGGGCGTGCAGCCGCATGTGGCCGCGCTGGATGCCCTCCGTCGCCAGGGCGCGGATGGCCGCCAGGTTCTGCGCCAGCCCGACGGCGGCGATGATCTCCGCCAACTCGCGGGCCGTCCGCACCCCCAGGATTTTCAGGGCGACCTGGGCCGTCGGGTGAACCCGCGTCGCCCCGCCGACGATGCCGACGGCCAGGGGCATTTCCAGCGTGCCGACCAGGTCGCCGGCGGCGTTTCGCTCCCAGGTGGTGAGGCTGGTGTAGCGGCCAGAGCGGGCGGCGTAGGCGTGCGCTCCGGCCTCGACGGCCCGCCAGTCGTTGCCGGTGGCGAGCACTACGGCGTCTATGCCGTTCATAATCCCCTTGTTGTGGGTAGCGGCCCGGTACGGATCGGCGGCGGCGAAGGCCCAGGCCTCGACGATGCCCTGGGCGACCCGTTCGCCGGAGAAGTCGCCGGTCTCCAGGGCGGCGGTCGGTATCCGACAGCGGGCCCGCGCCAGCCGCCGGTCGGCCAGGTTGGAGAGGATACGCAGCACCACCCGCCCGCCGGTGATGCGCTCGATGTGGGGAGCCAGCGTCTCGCAGGCGGTGTTGACGGTGTTGGCCCCCATCGCGTCCCGGCAGTCGAAGATGAGGTGGACGACCAGCATAGGGCCGACGGCGGTCTGCTCGAAGACGCGCACTTCCAAATCGCGCGGGCCGCCCCCCAGTTTGACGATGACCGGGTCGGTCTCCCGCGCCAGGGCCAGCAACTCGTCGCGGGCGGCGAGCAGGTCGAAGCGGGCCCGCCAGGGGTCGGTTACGTCCAGCGCCTGCAACTGGCCGATCATCTCCGGCGGGGTCGTCGTGGCCTGGAAGCCGCCTCCGGCGCGGGCCAGTTTGGCGGCGTAGGACGCGCCAGCAACCACCGACGGCTCCTCGATGACCATCGGCACCAGGATGTCCCGCCCGTTGACGGTGAAGTTGACGGCAATCCCCAGCGGGAGAGCGTGTCGCCCGACGACGTTCTCGATCATCTGGTCGGCCCGCTGCGGCGAGAGGCCCAGTGCGCCCCGCAGCGTCTCCGTCTCGTCGGGGGTCAGGTCGGCCCAGCGGGACACCAGGGCGACGCGCTCTTCCAGGGGACGGTCGTAGAATCCGCTCAGACGTGAACTCGGCATGACACCTCCAGAACGGCGTTGAGTATACCACCGCCGAACTGTCAAAACCTATCAAATTGCCCTGGTAGTACCAGAGTACCAGGTGGGGGGGACTGGGGTCAGCGGGGGACATTCGCCGCCTGCCGGCGGAGGCGAAAGATGTACATCCCGTGGCTGTCGTAGATTTCCTCCGGGTCGGTGTACAGCACGGTCAGGACTTCGTAGTGTTGCCGGAACCAGGGGGACACGAGCAGGGTGTGGCGGATGGCGAACTCCAGGAAGACGGCGTAGTCGGGTTGGATGTCCTGGATGAGCGATGTGGGGACGGCGTAGTTCATGCCTTCCGCGATCTGCTCCGCAGGCAAGGGGTAGTAGGCCAGGGCCTGGGGGGAGATCAGTCCTACGGTGTCGAAGATGTAGGCCCCGGTATCGTAACCCAGGGCGCCGATGTCCGCAGCGGCCAGCACGTCGCCGGGTTGCAGGTAGGGGTGGAGGAAGGCGGCCGCGTTGTGGTAGACTTGTTCCAACTTGAACCAGGCTATCTCGGGAGCCGGGGTAGCGGGGCCGTGGTCGGGGTGCAGAGTCCAACCGCGCAGTACCAGGATCAGTGCGGCCAGGGTGATGGCCCCGCGGAGGGCCGTTTTAGAGCGGGGGGGGCGTATGCGCTGGGTGACTGCGCTCATTCCTACCAGGACGAAGAACAGGTACGGTGGGAGGGGCGGTGTGAGATACCAGCGAAAGAGGAGCGGGTTGGCCAGGGCGTAAGCGGCGAAGTAGCCCCAGGGGAACAGTGCCCAGGGCCACAGACGGGGTGTCTGCGGCAGGACGCGCCGCGCTCCGATCACGAACAGGGTCGGGTAGAGCACCAGCCCCACGCCAATCCAGGGGATGCCGAAGGTGAGATGACCGCCGAAGATGGTGGCGTAGTGTTGCAGGAGTCGAATGAGAGCCGAGCGGGGTGGGATGAGGTAAGCCACCCGCTTTGCGCTCACCGAAAGGGGGATGGGGGACCCGTAGTAGGCTGTAGCCCACACCGTCCAGATTCCTAGCGGGATGACGAAAGCCAGGGGCGTGACCCACCACCGGTGGGAGTCCCGGCGGTTCCGCCACGAGGTCCAAGCCCAATCCGCGGCCAGCAGCAGGGCCAGCAGGACGGCTTCAGGACGGGTGAGTATGCCTAGTGCGATGGTGAAAGCGGCCCACGCCTCCCGTCCGGTGAGGTAGAGCCAGGCGGTCAGAGTGAGTGTCAGGACGAAAAGGGAGGTTTCCATCCCACCCACGGCGAAGGTGACGCTGAAGGGCAGTACAGCCCACAACAAGGCGGCGGCCCAGCCGGCCCAGGGGTGGGCGATGCGCCGTCCCAGGTCGGCCAGCAGGAGGACGGTGGCCGCGTCACAGAGGGCGTTGAGGAGCAGGGCGAGGGTGGGGAAGGGAGCCTTGGGGCCGCCGGTCAGTTCTCCCAGCAACGCCAGTATGGCGGTGTAAAGGGGGGTGGTGGTGCCTAGGATGCGCTCGCCGGGGTTGTACACCGGGCCCAGTCCGGCCACGATGTTCCGGGCGTAGCGGAAGGTGATGTAGGCGTCGTCAATGATGCGCGGGCCGGGCAGCAGCCGGGCCGCGACGGCCAGGAAGACGAGCAGGACGAAGTTCAGCAGGAAGAAACGTTTTGTCCACCGATGCATAGTCCGATTCCCGAATCCGCTCAGACGGCCAGGCGTCGCGCTCTACTGGCCGGTACGGTTCTTTCTGCGCCGGCGGTGCACCACCGCCCGCCCGTCCACGGCGGCCACTCCTTGCTCGAAGACCAGCAGGGGGTTGATGTCAATCTCCACCACCTCCGGGCACTCGACCAGGAGCCGGGAGAGGTTCACCAGGGCCTCGATGACCGCCTCCACGTCCGCCGGGGGACGCCCGCGCAGTCCGCGCAACAGGCGGCTGCCATGCACCTCGGCGATCATCTCCTCGGCGTCGGCGCGGGTCAGCGGGGCCAGGCGGAAGGAGACGTCCTGGAACAGTTCGACGTAGACGCCCCCCAGCCCGAACATCACCACCGGCCCGAAACTGGGGTCGCGCTTGCCGCCCAGGATGACCTCCACTCCGCCGGGGAGCATTTTCTGCACCAGGACGCCGTTCAGCCGCCCGTCGGGGACAGCCTGCTCGAACCGTTCGAGCAGCGCGGCGTACTCCTGGCGGACGGCTTGGGCTCCGCGCAGGTTCAGCACCACCCCGCCGATGTCCGACTTGTGGGGCACGTCCGGTGAGAGGATTTTGAGGGCGACCGGGTAGCCGAACATTCCGGCGGCCAGGGCCGCGCTCTCCTCGTCGGTCACTACCCCCCACTGGCCGGTGGGGATTTCGTAAGCCTCGCAGAGCCCCAGCGTGGCGTCCGCCGTCAGGACGGCGTCCCGAATCAGGAGCCCGGCCACTTCCGGCGGGCGGCGTTTCGGCTTGGGGGGCAGAGGGGGCAGTTCCCGGCGGCGGGTGTGCCGGTCACGGGAGGCGGCCAACGCTCGAACCGCCGTCTCGACCTCGTCGAAGACCGGCAGCGTGACCTCACGCCGAAGCCGCTCCACCTCCTCGTGCTGGGTGTAGGCGCAGAAGGCGAGCGGTTTGTCCAACTCACGGCTCAAGTCTTGGAGACGGCGTGCCAGGCGGCGGGCCATCTTCCCCTCGGAGTGTGCGCTGTAGGTGTGAATCAGCAGCAGGGCGTCGGGGGCGATGGCGCGGAAGGCCTCCTCGATGATCAGGCCGTAGAGGTCGAAGTCGAACAGGACACCCAGGTCGAGCGGGTTGGTCAGCGAGATGACGTCGGGGGGGAACATGCGCTCCACTGTCCGGCGGAGTTCGTCGGGGACAGGGGCCAGGCGGAAGCCGTTGTCGGCGAGGGCGTCGGCGGCGATGACGGCGTGTCCCCCGGAGCGGGAGATGACGACGATGTCCGCACCGCGCACCGGCGGCAGTGTGAAGCCCTGCGCCAGGGCGACCCCCTCGGAGAAGCGGAGGGCGCGGGCGGCTCCCACCTGCCGCAAGGCCGCGTCCACGATGCGGTCGTCGTTCGCCATCGCCGCCGTGTGGGAGATGGCGATCGCAGTGCTGGCCTCCCCCCGGTTGGCCTTGTGGACGATGACCGGCTTGGGGGAAGCGGCGAGCAGTTCCATCAGCCGCCGCCCCTCCGTGATGCTTTCCAGGTACAGGATGATGACCTCCGTGCCGGGGTCGTCCAGGAGGTAGTGCAGGTAGTCCACCTCGTCCAGGTCGGCCTTGTTCCCCATGCTGACCACTTTGTTGACGCCGACGCCGGCCTCGCTGAGGAGCATGGCGTAGGTGACGGAGACGCCGCCGCTCTGGGCGACGACGGAGACCGACCCGCGCTTGAGGGAGCGGGGGTCGAGGTCGGCGAAGGGGAGGCAGAGGCCGTTTTCCGCGTTGATGACGCTGATGCAGTTCGGGCCGACGAAGCGCATTTCCCAGCGGCGGGCGATCTCCAGCAGTTGCTCCTCCAACTCGCGCCCGGCGGCGGAGAACTCGGAGAAGCCGCCGGACTCGATGATCGCCCAGCGGATGCCTTTCCGTCCGCACTCGTCCAGCAGGCCGGGGACGGTGCGGGCCGGGGTGAGGATGACGGCCAGGTCAACGCCGTCGGGCAGCGCGTCCACCGAGGCGAGGATGGGGATGCCGTGGACGGTTCCCTCCCGCAGGCCGACGGCGTAGATGTCTCCCTGATAGCCGAACTGGAGCAGGTTCTTGATGATGAAGGCGGCCAGGTTGCCGGGCCGCTCCGAGACGCCGATGACGGCGACGCTTTCCGGGTAGAAGATCTTGTCCACAGGACCCTCCGCGCTTGCTTTTTCCGTTACGGAGGGGGAGCATAGCACAAGAGGGGGGAGATGTCAACCGTGCAGGTGTGCAAGTGGCAAGTATGCAAGTATGCAAGTGGGCAAGTGGCAGGTGGGGGCTTGTTTGCCAGCGTGCTCTATGTGTAATATAATTCGGCCATTCAGGAAACGGGAGTGGATATGGCCGAGCAACCCACCGACGAAACGCAAGTCGAACACACTCCGCCGCTCGATGTGGACTATTACCCCGCGCCGGGGGAGCGGGTCTCACTCTCCGAGACTTTCGGCGGGGGGTCGCTGCTGCGGGAAATCCTGGAGACTATCCTCCTGACGCTCATCATCTTTCTGACCATCAACACCACCACCGGACGGTTCCAGGTGCAAGGGTCTAGCATGGAGCCGGCCTTGCACGACGGGCAGTATCTGGTGGTCAGCAAACTCATCTACTGGATTCACCCCCCGGAGCGCGGGGACGTGATCGTGTTCCGCCCGCCGAATCATCCCGACGAGGATTACATCAAACGGCTGATTGGGCTGCCGGGCGAGACCGTGGAGATGCAGAACGGGGTCGTGTTTGTGGACGGCGTCCGATTGGAGGAGGATTACATCCCCTACCCCGGCTCATCCTCCGGTTCGTGGACGCTGGGGGATGACGAGTATTTCGTCCTGGGGGACAACCGGCGCAATTCCAGCGACTCCCGCAGTTGGGGCCCGCTGCCGAGGGAGAATATCGTCGGCAAGGCGTGGCTCTGTTACTGGCCGCCGGAGGAGTGGGGGGCGGTGGCGCACCACGTCTTCCCGGAGCACGTGGAACAGGAGTAGTGAGGGCGGTCAGGAGAGGGGCAGCGCGAAGGTGAATTCGCTCCCTTTCCCCTCCTCGCTGACGGCCCAAATGCGCCCGCCGTGCGCCTTGATCAGACTGCGGGCGATGGAGAGTCCCAGGCCGCTGCCGCCGGTGTCCCGGCTGCGGGCCCGGTCGGCCCGGTAGAACCGCTCGAAGATGTGAGGAAGGGCCGCGGCCGGAATCCCCTCCCCGGTGTCCCGCACCGACACCTGCCCCTCATCACCCGCCCGCGTCACGTTCACGGTGATCTGTCCCCCGGCCGGAGTGTGCCGCAGCGCGTTCGAGAGCAGGTTGAGCAGTACCTGGGCCAGTCGTTGCCGGTCGCCGTTCACCGTCAGCGGGGCGTCCGGCAGGACGGTGTTCAGGGCGACGCCCTGCGACCGCGCTCCACTCTGGACGCTCTGGGCCACCTCCCGCACCAGCGCGACCAGGTCAACCTCCTCGCGCTCCAACGGCAACTCCCCCGCCTCGGCCAGCGAGAGCACCCGCAGGTCTTCCACCAGTCGCCGCAAGTGGGCGACGCTGGTCTGCAACCCCTGGATGACCTCCGGCGTGGGCTCGGTCAGGCCGTCCTCGATGCTCTCCAGTTCGATTTGCAGGACGCTCAACGGCGTGCGCAGTTCGTGGGCGATGTCCGCCATCACCCGGTGGCGGAGTTCTTGCTGCCGCTCCAACTTCTCCGCCATCGTGTTGAAGGCGGCGGCCATCTCTCCCAATTCGTCGTCGTCGGTCACGGGGATGCGCTGCGAGAGGTCTCCGGCGGCGATGCGGTGGGCGGCTTGCGCCAACGCCTGCACCGGTTCGACGATGCGCCGGGCCTGGAATTCGCTGACGAGCAGAACCGCCAGGGCGGCGAGTATCCCGGCAATCACCATCCAGGTGTTGATCTGCCGCAGATAAGCCTCTTGGAGCGGGGTCAACTTCCCCAGGCCGGAGATGACGAGCAGCGTCCCCACTCGCCGCCCGCCGACTATCACCGGAGCCCCTTTGCTCAAATCCAATGCGGAAAGGTGCAGTGGTTCGCCGCCGGGGTCGCTGTCGGCGATGATGCGCCCGTCGGCGTCCAGCAGAATCACCCGGTCGCCGGGAGTCCGCGCTTCCGGCGCGGGGGGCTGTTGGCGCGGGCGGGGCGTGTCGCCGGGCTGCGCGGCTTGCCGGGCGTGTGCTATCAGGGAGTCTACTCCGCGCCAGCCGTTGTGGGTGACGTAGTACTCGGCCAGGATTGGGGCCAGCCGCCAGGCGTATCGCTGGCCGGTGAAGGAGGCCAGGTGGGTAAACCGGTTGACGGTGATGACGTTCGCCAGGAGGAGGATGAGGCCCGCCGTCGTCAGGATGGCGAGGAGGAAACTGATGGTCAGGCGGGCGCGGAGCGAGCGGAGGGTCATTGGGGCTCATTCTCGTCGCTGAAGCGGTATCCGGTGCCGAAGACGGTGTGGATGTAGCGCGGGTGCTTGGGGTCTGGCTCGATCTTGCGGCGCAGATTGTGGATGTGGACGTCAATGGTGCGCTCGACTCCCTCGTAGGCTCCCAGGTGGGCCAGTTCCATCAGTTGCAGCCGACTGAGCACTTGCCCGGAGTGGCGCACGAGGGCGTGCAGGATGGCGGCCTCCGTCGGCGTCAACGGCACCACCCGGCGGTCGTCCCCATGGCCGACGATGCACCGCTGCGCCGACACGTCGAAGAGCACGTCGCCGAAGCGGTAGGTCTCGGCGGCGGGACGGCCCGTAGTCCGCACCCGACGGAGCACCGCTTTGGCGCGGGCCACCAACTCGCGGGGGCTGAAGGGTTTAGTAACGTAGTCGTCGGCTCCCAGTTCCAGTCCGACCAGTTTGTCCACCTCGTCCACGCGGGCGGTGAGCATGATGATGGGCACGTCCGACTCGCGTCGCAGTTCCCGGCAGACATCGAAGCCGTCCATGCCGGGGAGCATGATGTCCAGCACCACCAGGTCGGGCCGCTCACGCCGGGCCAGAGAGAGGGCTTGAGGGCCGTCGTAAGCGGCCAGCACGTCGAAGCCGGCCTGCTCGAAGTAACGACGCACGCCGTTGACGATGCGTTTCTCGTCGTCCACGACCAGCACCTTCATCAGGCTACCTCCTCCCACACCAACCGGTCGAAGCCCAGGGCGACGACGGCGTAGGTGTGCAGCCGTAGCGCGTCGCCGTACTTGGCCTCTAGCAGCGGGCGGTACTTCCCCAACTGCGCCTGTGCCTGGGCCAGTTTCTCCTCCACCAGCGGGAGAGAGCGCAACTCATCGCGGTTCGTCTCGCGCACCTCCTCTCCGGTCAGCCCCACCTCGTCCAGCGACATGTACTTGAACTCGATCAGGATGTCCAGTATCTCGAAGCGGCGCATGTCGGGCCGGATGATCATCACCAGGTCGGCGTACCCGCGCCCGACCTCCGGCTCGGAGTCCATGATGTACAGGATGTCGTTGAACAGGAGGCTCAGGAAGGCGGTCTTGACCGTCAACTCGTTCGCCCAGCGGTAGTCCCGATTGCTGAAGACCGGGAAGATGCGCTCCTCCACGAACTCGCACAGCGGCTCGATGTCCCCCGCGACGTACAGCGTCCGCGCCGCCTTGCGCCCCACCTCGTGAATCCCGCGCTCCGGCAGCAACAGGTCGCGAATCTGCTCCGCGTACAACCCCCGTATCACCAGGTTCGGTATCCGCAGCACCAACTCCCCCGTGACCGCCTCCCCCTCCAGCGTCAGCACCCCCAGGTAGTAGAGCAGCGAGGCAATCAGCGCGGTCTCCTCCCCGACCAACAGCATATCCTGCACGCCGAAGCGGTCTGACAGGCGGTCCACCAGCACCGGCTCGCTCTCGCTCAGGGCGTCGAGGATGAGTTGTCCGCCGTGAGGGAGGCCGGCGGCGTAGCGCAACTTGTTCCGGTCCATCGCCAGGTTGGCGTCCAGCATATCACGCGGGTACTTGCACTCGGTCTGGAAGCGGTCGAGGAAGTAGAGCACCAGGGTAGGGTTGTAGACCCGCTCGGCATGCTGGTGGAAGCGGTAGCCGTTGTAGAAGGTGTGCATCATTTGAAGGGCTTTTTCGGCCTCGTCGGTTGGGTAGCCGCAGGTTTCGACCACTTCCCGCAAGGTAGCGGCCACTTCGTCCTCGGTGAAGCCGCACAGACTGCTGAAGGCCCGCCGGAGGTAGATGTTCTTGGCGATGTTGAAGCCGGAGGTGACGTCGCTCATCACCACTGGAGACACTCCGGTGATGAAGATGCGGTCAATGCCCAGGCCGCCGGCGCCGTCCTTGACCGCTTTGAGCACCGTCTTCAGCACCCCTTCGCCGCGCACGAGGGCCTCGTACCGCTCCGTGCTGGCGGTCATCACTTCGTTGGCGAAGTTGTCGTACTCGTCTATCAGTAGGTAGAGACGGTACGGCGAGCGACGCACGGCCGTCAGCACCGCATCGAGAGAAGCGATTGGGTTGTTCGGGTAAGTACGCACGTCCCCCAATATCTCCCTATAGTCGCTGGTGAAAGCCTGCATGCGTGCATCGAGATGGTCGTACAAGGCAGCGGTAATGGCCTCGGCATCACCCTGTGGGTTGACCGCCGAGAAGTTCCAGCGCATGATCAGGTACTTGTTGTGCAACGGTGTGGGGTCCTGTCCGATGGCGAGGTGGCCGAACAGTCGCTCGAACTCGTCCGCCTTGGCCACGTCGTAGTAGTTCTCCAGCGTCGAGAGCCACAACGACTTCCCAAACCGCCGCGGACGGAGAAACAGTAACACCTTGCCCACCTCTTCCACCGCGCGGATGTACTCCGTCCGGTCTACGTACCAATACCCTTCCGTGACGACTTGATAGAAATCGCTGATGCCATACGGAAACTTGAGCATCTCACACCTCCTCCCACACCAGACGGTCGAAGCCCAGAGCGACGACGGCGTAGGTGTGTAGCCGCAGAACACGCCGTACTTGGCTTCTGGTAAATGAGCCTTGTCCATCGAGACTAATTTTACCACAAATTACTGAGTAGTACACGCCTTACGACACTCGCCGTGACTAGTACCTTGTCAAACTGATTTTGCCAAGTTCCCTTTCTGGGGTAATATCAGGAGCGGTACGTGAATCAGGAGGGGAACAATGGCAAACAAGATCTATGTTGTCGATTTGACCGATAAAGAACGGG
>JALWUZ010000286.1 GCA_027079895.1 Anaerolineae bacterium | reverse complement strand
TCTCGACGGGGGAAGGGGCAACCTCGTGCCTGGCAACGAGCGGGGCCCAACACCAAGACCCGTTTGGTCGCCGTCCTCAACGCCGTCACCGGCCAGGTGACCTACCTCCAACGGAGCAAAGTGGGCACGGAGGCCTTGGTCACGTTCTACGCCCAGGTGAGAGCCGCCTACCCGGAAGCAGAAGTCATCTACGTGGCGCAGGACAACTGGCCGGTTCACAAGTTGGAGGAAGTGCTGGCAGCGGCCCAGGAGAACCGGCTCACCCCGCTCTTTCTGCCGACCTATGCCTCCTGGCTGAACCCCATCGAGAAACTGTGGCGATGGCTCAAGCAGGAGGTTATCCACCTCCACCGACACGCCGACGACTTGGCCCAGTTGCGGCGAGAGGTCTGTGCCTTCCTCGACCAGTTCGCTCAAGGCTCCCCCCAGTTGCTCAACTACGTTGGAATCCTGTCGAAGGAGGAGCTCGCTTCGGTATCGGGATTAAATTGTTAAACTGCAATATGGAGGTTGGAGCATTCAGCATCGCACATGATTTACCGGAAACTAAAGTTCTATTGAGTGCGCCGAACGTTGGGGCAGAGCGGCGAGGTGTTGCGAGGGTTATAATGAGAGGAATCCCAAGCGGGAGACTCGGATGCCGACTCGGGAACGGTTGCTGAAAGCCTTCAAGGGGTTGCCATATACCATATATCCGCGGTGCGTCTGGGGAAGTACCGCCATCAGTCGCCCTTGTTGGAGACGCAGAAGGTCATTCTACACTTGTCGGGATTCTCGGATGGGTCTACACGACGCTTGTCGCCAAATCTCCCGAATCCCCCTTGAGAGATCCGCGAAATGCGAGTCCCATCTTTCCAAGTCACTAGTACATCGCGGCCTAAATTCGTCGGGGGTTTCTGTCTACCGACGCCGCCTCAATATATGGGTGAAAGTGAGCAAAAACGCTGTTTCCGCCCATATATGGGGTGACTTGGCGAAACTCCATCATGCCTAAACCCCCGAAGGACTTCCGCCGTCGTGTACTAGGGGCAAACCGGCAACATTTTCCCAGATATGGATGATGTCATAGCCGACAGAATACTCTGGGTGACGACAAGCCCCCTATGGACTCGCCCCCCCCCCGTATATGGGTATAACTTGAAGAAAGTTGTTCGCGATTACGCGATAGTGAGATCACATTCTTAAAAGTGCGCAACTCCTATTCACGAGGGGTAACAAACCTCATCTGGATGACAGCTAGGCCGATCGGGAGTACAGGTGCTCCATGGATAGCACTCCAAATTATCAGGAGAGCAGGTACCGGTGGGAGAACACTCCCCACGATCAGGATAACATGGGTAGTCAGGTTCACACAATGAAAGGTTGGTTTCTCCGAGGGTAGAAGGAGCGGTCTCCCCTGTTTTTGCGATAACTCCGACTAACGCCAACCACTTCATAGCAATCCTCCTTAAAAATTTTGGAGACAAACCAGACCAATATGCGTTGCGTTGACGGGGCTTCCAATAGCCTGTACCTCGTCACCCCATTAATGTGAAACCGCCTACTCAAACTGCGAGAATCTGGGGTAAAAAGAGAGTGCCGCCATTATATCCTAAGTAGAAAAAAAGGCAAATCCAAATGGCTAAAAACTCCTCAGCTGATTCAACTTCAAGATGAGCATCCCGCACGGTACATCCGGCTGTTCAGCTGCCCCCAGTAGAAGCACTTCGCGACCGTACCGCCGGGGTCGTTGCATTGCGACGAACACCCTCTCAGGCAGCAGATCATCCGCTGCCGCTAGCCCCGCGTCAGCCCCGCCGTTCCCACGCCGGATCGTGGGAACGAGGATGAGGATACACGCCGGAGCATGGGATGTAGGGGGCGACCAGCATGTCGCCCCTCCCAAGCCCGTGCGTCGGCGACGGATAAATCCGCCGCCTGGTCTTATGCCGCGTCGAACAAGGCCCGTTGTATGGCATATTGCCCGCCGGATGGCCGTCCGGGCTCGAAACGGCGGGCCAGCGCGGGGACCTCTCGCTCCATCCGTTCCAGGAACTCCTGGAGCGGCCCTGGGTCAACGCCGCGCCCGGCAGCCAGCGTCTGGGTCAGGTACTTCAGGCTCTTCGCCATCACCACGGTAAACACGTCCACCTGGTTGATCTCCATCCCTGAGGCGTGGATTTTCTCCAGGCAGGCCAGGGCTTCCGCTAGGATCGAGGGCTGCGGGTCCTCCGACCCGCTGTAGGGGGCGGGACGTTTGCGGCAGACGAGCACGGCGTCGTAACGGATGTTGCCCCGGCTGCTGTGGTAGCCGCTCTTCCCCTCGGAGCGCACGGCAGGGGCGGCGGAGACGTAGAACCCCGCCGCGAGTATCACTTCGGCGATGCCGGCCCAGGCCCATACCTGATTGTGGTGGAAGGTGAACGCCAGCAGGCCGTCATCCTTGAGCACCCGGTGGCACTCGCAGAACACTCGCTCCAGCCCGCGATTGAAAGTCGCTACGGTCTTGCCCAGGCGGTCGTTTTTGACCACTTCGGCGGGTCGCCCGGAGAGCAGGGGCTCGAACCAGGGATACTCGTCCTTCAGCACCAGGCGCAGCCAGACGTAGAAGAAGTCGGCCAACTCCGAGTACTGCACGTTGTCGAAATAGGGCGGATCGGTGATCACGGCGTCCACTACGCCGTCGGGGATGACGGACAGGTCGGCGGCGTCCCCGCAACGGAGCAGGGCGGCCGCGTCTCTCTGGGTCAGGGCGGCGAAATCGTCCACGAGATGGCCGGCGATCCGCTCGCCGGCGGGGTATTGGCTGAACCGTCGCCCCTGCGCGTCGAACAAGCGCTCGTAGGGCCGTTCGCAGTACTCTTTGGCCCGGCGGATCTTGGCGAAGCAGCGCGTGAACGTCCCCCGCCCGTAGACGGTGCCCCAGACGTTGTTCTCCGTCGGGCGTTCGATGGGGTGATAGGCGTGCAGTCCGAAGAACGGGGAGATTTTGTGCCAGCGCACCTCGTACTTGCAGAAGGTGGTGTTGGTGCCCACGCAGTCGGAGAAAGCGAGCAGCATGAACTCCCGGATGTTGCGCTCCGGTATCTCCGCGATGGCCTCCAGGAGTGTGGAAAGGCTCAGCAGTTGCCGCTCGTTGAACATCTGCCGGAAGTATTCGTAGCCGTGATTCACCGGGCGCGGGTCGCTGCGCCCGGCGGTGGGTATGCGTTGTTCCGGTATCAGGAGGGTAGCCCGACGGCGGCGAAATTCCGCCTGGGCCTCTTCCCACAGGGCCCGGTCCTCGTCGTCCACCCGCTTGAAGAAGCGCCCGCACTCAGCGCAGTAGCCTTCCAGAGCGTGCATCTCCTCGTCCAGGCGACTGCCCTTGCGCTGCACCGCGTCCAGCAAACGTTGTTGGGTGCCGCACTCCGGGCAGGTGTAGAGCCCCCGCCCGGCGACGCCTTTCCGGGGGTCGAACACCAGGCCGCACTCCGGGCAGACGGTGGCGGGGGAGTAGTGGGCCGTCTCCACGATTTGCAGGCAGCGCGGGCAGAAGGAGACGTGCTGGTGCTCCCGACGGGACAACTCGTAGTTCGGGAACAGCCGCACCCGTGCGCCGCACTCCGCGCACTCGGCCACTTTGACCCAGAAGAAGTACATCACCTCCGCCGGATGGCCGTGCGGGCAGGTGGTACGGTAGTACCGCTTGATGGACTGTCCGGCGGTCTCTTCCAGGTGGCGGAAGGCGGCGTCCAGGTCATCCAGCGCGACGGGCTCGATCTCCTTCTTGGTGATGAACCAGGCTACGGGGTTGATGTCCACACCGATCACCTTGCAGCCCAGGCGGAGGGCTTCCACGAGGGTAGTGCCGCCGCCCATGAAGGGGTCGAGGATGATTTTCCCGCCCAGGTCGGCCCCCGCGCGGAATTGCCGCCACAAGTCGTCGTCGGTCGTCTCGGAAGGGGCGAAGGCGGAGAGTATGAGCGTTCGGAACACGCTCCCCAGGCGACGGGCCCACCACTTGTGCATCCTGTAAACCGGACGTTTGGCGTTCCCCTCGGCCATAGCGACGGGGTTGAGGTATTCGATTGGCAGTGTCTTTTCGAGATAGCGCACGGCCGGCCTCACGAGTTGCGCTTCAGCAGGTTGTCCCACATCTCATCACCGCCGGAGCCGTACAGGTTCTCGAACTGCGTCGTCAGGGCCTCGATTTTGGCTTCCAGGGCCTCGGACAGGGACAGCCCGTCGGGTCCACGAAAACTCTCGCCCACCTCGGCGGCGATGCGGTAGATCTCCTCGATGCAGTCCGGCTCGCCGGAGATGAACTCCCAGAATTTCCTACCGGAGAGCCAATCCACGCCTCCCTCGTCGTAGACGTATTTCTTGACGATGCTGCTGACCTGTTCCGCACTGCCGTAGCACATGCCGTACAGGGCCACGGAGCCGCGATTGCGCCGTTGGGCTGAGCGCAGCAGTTGGGAGATCCGCACTCCCAGGTCTTTCGGGATGGTGTTGGGCCCGCTCTTGATCTGGATGTGGTAGTGGATTCCGTCCTTGACCTTCAAGATGTCGGCTCCTTCGACTCCCGTCCCCTCGGAGAAGACGCCGGCGGCTTCTTGGAGGGCGATGCCGAACGCCGTCACCATGCCGCGCTCCAATCGCTGGCTCACCAGCCAGCGGACTATGGCGGCAGCGTCGTTCAGGCGCAGTTCGGAGGCCAGCACCCGGATGAGAAAGGGGTTGACGTTCAGGTCTTCTATCCTCAGCCGTCGGACGGCCCGCAGCCGGTTGCGCAGGAAGCGCTCGAAGATCTCTCGGATTTGCTGTCGTTTTTCGGGTTCGATTGGCATAAGTGTCTCTCTCCTTCACTCGTTGCGGCGATTGTGAGAACGGGCGGCCGCGTAGGGGCCGGACTCGCCCCGGCCCAGGGCCCCCGCGCGACGGCGTAGGGGCCGGGCTCGCCCCGGCCCAACCCCGGCCCCGCCGTTGGCAACCGCGCGATGGCCACCGCGATGGTCGCCGCGCAAGGGCAACCGCGAGAGTTGCCCCTACCCCCCTCCTGACGGGAGGACGACGGTCGCGGGCGCGTTGCGGATGACGAGCGGCAGGTACACGCCGTACCCCGTCCGGGGGGCAATGGCGACGGTCGTCAGACGGGCCAGGGCGGCCTGGGACGGGTCGCCCAGCGAGGCGACGCGGATCTCTCCGGTGTCGCTGAGCCCGGCGGCGGTGATGGGAATCGTCACCGTGACGGCCACCGCGCCGCCGACTCCCATCCCCAGGCTCACCGCGTCCGCCGAGACGGCCATCGGCCAGGCGTGCCCGGCTATGGCGACGGCGTACCGGTCGGCGATATTGCCGGTGTTGGTCAGGCGGAGGGTGTAGGTCACGGACGCGCCGGGTACACCGCTGCGCTGCGCCGTCGTCGGGGAGAGGGTGAGGCCGTAGAACGGAACTACGGAGGTGGTCGTCAGGCGGGCGGCGGCGGTGAGGGCCGGGTCTCCCTGGGAGGCGACGGTCAGGGCGACGGTGTCGCTCAGCCCGACGGGCGCACCGGACGGGATGCGGACGTAGACCATCAGCCCGTCGGACGCGCCGGGGGGGAGCGGGCCCACCGTCGCCGTCGAAAGGGTCGTCGTCCAGCGATGGCCGCCGGTGGCGACGGTGTACCGGTCGCTGACGGTGCCGCTGTTCCGCACCGTCAGGGCGTAGGTGACGGTCGTCCCCGCCCCGCCGTTCTGCCAGGCCGCCGTCGGGTCGAGGGCGAGGCCGTAGTGGAGATGGTCGAACTGCCGGTAACGCGGGGATGGCTGGGAGACCGCCCCGGCCACGGTGAGGGTCGTGGTGAGGTAGTCGTGAGGCCGGTCGTCGGGGCGGACGGAGTAGGTGCGGGTGATGAGGTACTCCCAGGCGGCGGGCAATCCGGCGACGGTCCAGGTCAGGCGGTCGGTGCCGGTCGTCACTGCGCTGCCGGGCAGGACGGTCGTCCCGGCGGGCAGGGCGACGACGGTATGGCTGACGAAGGCCAGCGAGTCCGTCCAGCGCTCGTCGAGCGTGAAGGTGATGTCGCCGGTGTAGGTGACGGCGACGCGATCCACAACCTGCACCCGGTCGCCGGGCCAGACGGCGATGGGGCCCGGAGCGGTCGCCGCGCCGTTGAGGTAAATCCGGCGTGTCCAGGCCGTCTCCGGCGGGAGCGGGCGGACGGCGACGACGACGGAGCGGCTGTCCTGGGACGGGCAGCCGTTGGCCGCGTTCAGGGTGACGCGGTAGTCGCCCGGCGCGGCGTAGGGGTGGGTGACGGCGAGACCGGCGACGAG
>JALWUZ010000285.1 GCA_027079895.1 Anaerolineae bacterium | reverse complement strand
GTAGTAGACCGCCAGCGGCGAGACCGCTCCCAGGAGGGCGGCCAGGAGTCCGACCGGCGGGCCGAAGAGCCGTTTCCCCAGCGCGTAGGTGAGGGCGACCGTCAGCACGCCGGCGATGACGGAGAGATAGCGCAGGGCGAACTCGCTCAGACCGACGGCGGCCTGCCAGTAGTGCAGGAGGAGGTAGTAGCCGGGCGGGTGGATGTCGCCGCCGGCCCCGGCCAGGATGAGGGGGACGGTGCGCTCGGCGAGACGGGCGGCGTTCCCCTCGTCGTTCCAAAAGGATTGGGCGTCGAGACGGTAGGCCCGCAGGGACAGGGCCAGCAGCAGAATCACCAGGATGAGGGGGTGGAGTCGGCGCGTGCTACGGGCAGACATTCTCTCCGTCCTGGACGACCGTCACCCAGCCGCTGCTCACGCTCGCTACCCAGACGCGGGCGGTCTCCGAATCCACCGCCAGCCCGTCCTGGGGATAGGGGGGCACGTCCAGCGCGGACGGCTCGCCGAGGGCCGGGCCGCCAGGGACGAGGAGGAGTTGATCGCGCTCCCCGTCGGCGCTGGAGGTGACGATGAACAGGTGGCCCGCCTCCCCCACGCCGGGGTTGACGGCGATGGCCCGCAGCCAGAGCGCACTCCCGCCGTCGCGGAAGTCCCGCTCCCCCACCTGGGTTTCGGTCGCGCCGTCGAGGACGACGACCCGCCCGTGAGCGATGGCCGCCACGTAGACGAGGTTTCGTTCGGCGTCCACCGCCACGCCGTAGCCGTCAATCAGGCCGATGGGGACGATGTGGGCGGTGTCGCTCTGGCCGTCTATCACTCCCAGGCCGAAGTTGGAGCGGTGGTTCGCCACGTAGATTTTGTCGGTGACGGGGTTGACCGCCAGGTGGGCCGGCTCGCCGAAGCCGGTCAGTTCTGCCGTGCGGGTCAGCGCGTCTCCGTCGTAGATGTCCACCGCCCCCGCGCCGTAGCAGGTGACGTAGACCCGCCCGTTGGCCGGGTTGTAGGCCGCCGCGTGGGGCGTCTCGCCGACGGGAAGCACGGCCAGCGTCCCGTAGGTCGCGCCGTCGAGGACGATGACCCGGTCGGGGTCGCGGCGGGCGATCCAGATGCGGTCGCGGTCGGGGTCGTAGGCAACGCCGTGCGCGGAGGTAATCCCCTGGGTGGTGGTGATGACGGCGTAGGTGCGGCTGTCAATCACTGTGAGCCCCCCGGCGTGGGCGACGAAGGCGCGGTGGTGGACGGAGTCCAGGGCCAGGCCGTGGGCCCCTTCTCCGGCGAAGATGTGGGTGAGGGCACGCGGCGAGCACGGTTCCGGCGGCGTGTAGTCGCGGAGCAGGATGGGCAGTCGCAACCGGTACTCGACGAAGCCGGTGAGGGTGTAGACGCCGGTCGCGCCCGCGCTGCTCGTCACCTGGAGGATGTTGGTCAGCGGCCCGGCGTAGCCCGGCGTCGGGGTGACGGTCAGCGTGCGACGCCAGACGCCGCCGGGGGCGGTGATGACCGGCTGCCAGGAGATAGGGCCGCCGGGGGTGACGACGGGCGGCAGGCGGTCGGTGATGACGGTGTACAGGTCGAGGAGGCCGGTGTTGGTGACGATGAGGGTGTAGGTCAGCGGGTGGTCGGCCAGGGCCGGAGCCGGTCGCTGGCGGACGAGGAGGGCCAGGGCGGGGGCGAGTTCTACGGTGCGGGTGAGGGCGTCGGCGGGGCCTTCGAGGGCGGTCGCCCGCAGGCTGTCGGTCAGCAAGCCGGTGTACCCCTGGGCGACGGTGACGGCGA
>JALWUZ010000284.1 GCA_027079895.1 Anaerolineae bacterium | reverse complement strand
GGTCACGGTAGCGCACGCCGCCCCACACCGGAACGTGGGTCTGCCAGCCGGCGGGGTCATCCCCGTGGTAGTAGTTGACCACAGCCTCCTGGCGGGCGAAAGGCTCCAAACGGGGGGCCGGGTTGGCTCCGGGGAAAGAGAGCCTCAGGGCGGCTCCCTTCACAACGGAGAAGGAACGATCGGCGGGCAGGGCGAAAGTCACCCACAGCGCGTCGTCCGTCAGCCAGAGCGTGAGCCCGCTGCCGCGCACCTGGAAACGGACGCGGGGGTCGAACTGCCCCACGTTCTCGATGAAAAGGAGCGAGCCATCCCCCCACACCTCCGGCGGAGCGGCCTCATAAGCGAGGCGGGAGGTCGGCAAGAAGGCCGTGCCGACCAGCAACAAGGCCAGCGACGCCAGCAGAAGATTCCCAGGGCGCATTTTCCACCTCCTTCGCGCGGGCGGGGCAAAAGTTCACCCCCCCACCCTCCGACAACTGTCCTACTTGGCGTACTCCTCGGCCCGCACCTCCCGAATCACCGTCACCCGAATCTGGCCGGGGTACTCCATACTCTCCTCCAACTTGCGGGCGATGTCCTTGGAAAGTTGGATCGTCGCCAGGTCGTCTATCTCCTCCGGCTCGACGATGACCCGAATCTCCCGCCCGGCCTGGATGGCGTAAGATTCCTTCACCCCCTTGAAGGAGTTGGCGATCTCCTCCAACGCCTTGATGCGCTTGAGGTACAGTTCCAGGCTCTCCCGCCGGGCCCCCGGACGAGCCCCTGAGATGGCGTCCGCCGCCTCGACGATGATTGCCTCGATGGAGTGCTGCTCCACCTCGTGGTGGTGGGACTCGATGCAGTGTACCACCTCCTCGGAGACACCGTACCGGCGGCAGATCTCCGCCCCGATGCGGGCGTGGGTACCCTCCGTCTCGAAGTCAATCGCCTTGCCGATGTCGTGCAACAGTCCGCCCAGGCGGGCGACCTCGGCGTTGGCCCCCAACTCCTCCGCCAGCATACCGGCCAGCCGGGCCGTCTCCAGCGCGTGGGCGTGCTGGTTCTGGCCGTAACTGGTGCGGAATTTCAGCCGTCCCAGCAACTTGATCAGTTCGGGGTGCAGGCCCGGCACTCCGGCCTCGTAAGCGGCCCGTTCCCCCTCCTCGCGGATGATGCGCTCCACCTCTTTGCGCCGGTCGGCGACCACCTTCTCGATGCGGGCCGGATGGATGCGCCCGTCGGAGATCAGCCGTTCCATCGCGCGGCGGGCGATCTCCCGCCGCACGGGGTCGAAACTGGAGATGGTGATCGCCTCCGGCGTGTCGTCCACCACCACGTCCACACCGGCGATTTTCTCGAAGGCGCGGATGTTGCGTCCGCCCCGCCCGATGATGCGCCCCTTCATATCGTCGGAGGGGAGCGGGACGGCGGCGACGGTCATCTCGGCCACCTGCTCGCTCGCCATGCGCTGGATGGCGTAGGTGATGATCTCCCTGGCGCGGGCGTCGGCCTCCTCCTTTGCCTCCGCCTCCACCTGCCGGATGACGCGGGCCATATCCTGGCGGCACTCCTCCTCGACCGCCGCCAGCAGTTCCTGTTTGGCCTCCTCCTTGCTCAATCCGGCGACCCGCTCCAGCGTCACCAGCCGCTCCTGCTGCAACTTCTCCACCTGATTGCGCTGCTTGTCCAGCGCACTCTGCCGCTTGTTGAGCGACTGTTCCCAACGCTCCATCCGTTCCTGGCGATGGTCCAACTTCTCCCGCCGCCGCTGCAACCGCTCCTCCTCACGGCGCAGGCCGGCTCGTCGGCGGTCTAACTCCTTTTCCGCCCGATCCTTGATTTTGATGGCCTCGTCCTTGGCGGCCAGCACGATCTCGCTGGCCTCTTTGCGGGCCTCGTCCAACATCTGCTCCGCCTGCTGCCGCTGCTTCTTGATCTGCTCGCCCACCAGGTAGCGACGGAGGTAGAATCCCAGGCCAAAGCCCACTGCCAAAGAGAGCACCATCACGACGATCTGTCCCCAATGCGTCATCTTTCACTCCTCGCTTTCGACATAGGATGATTCCCGCAGCCCGTCGGCCAGTTCCTCGACCAGCGGTTTGATGGTGGCGTAGGCGAATCCCCGGCGGGCCAGGTAGTCCGTCAGTTTGCGGCGGAAGTCGCGCGGTGCGAGATGGGCCAGGCGTGGGGCCCGCTTCTCCGCCACCGACCGGGCGGCCTCTTCCTCATCGAACTCCGCCAGCACGTCGGCGATAATCTCCGGGGCGACTCCCTTTTCCCGCAACTCGTGACGCAGGGCCCGCTCCCCTCTGGGGTTGAACTGGACGCGGTTCTCGACCCAGTAGCGGGCGAACTCCCGGTCATCCAGCAGGCCGACCCGCGTCAGTCGTTCGACTACGGCCTCGATGACCGTCTCGTCAACCGCTTTGCGGTGCAGATTGCGGCGCACTTCGGCGGTGCTGCGGGGGCGGTAAGATAGAAAGTTCAAAGCGCGTTCGTAAGCCCGTTCGACGGCGTCCTGCTGCCGCAGATGGGCGATCTCCTCATCGTCCAACGTCTGCCCGACGCGCAGGTGAGCCGCCACGATGGCCGGCAGTCCAAAGGCGAACTGCCCGTTCAGGTAGACGTTGACCCGTTCCCGGTTGCGCTTCTGGAAACGCAACGCCGTGATTGTCCCGGCCATATCCGGCCCTCCCGCCGATCGGCTTGGAGAGAAAACAAGCGAGCCGTGACTATCGAAGCCACGGCTCCCGGTGACGGCTCGCCCGTCAGCATTGATCTCAGAACAGATTGGCAAACCCCACCCCGGCGCGGGGGAGGTACACCTTCCTACTCGTGCAACAGGTACGGCCGGCGGCCTACCGTACAATCGCCTTGCTACGGTCGTTACGTTGTGGTCGGCTCCTGCTGTTTACTCACCTCAATCTCACACCACGACTCACCCGGCAAGGCGGCGGCCCTCCCGGTGGGGGAGGCCGTCTCGCACCTTGACGCGGTCGTCAGCAAAGCAATCATACGCAGCGAGAAGGACTCGATTACCAGACCATCCGGCGGCCCACTCGCCGGAGGAGATCAATTGCAAATCCGTGGCTCCTGCTCGACCGCCACAGGCCGCGGAGAAGGTTCCCGGCAGCGTCTGGCGGCACTGGATGTAGTTTTAGGTGTTCGCGGGCTCCTCGCCCTCAGCGGCGTCCTGCTGGTCGGGGAACAGGGTGGCCCGCACTTCCGTTTCAATCGTGTCGGCGACATCGGGGTGCTCGCGGAGGAACCGCTTGGCGTTCTCCCGTCCCTGCGCCAGGGACTCGCCGTTGAGGTAGTAGTACGAACCACGCTTCTCGATGATGCCCAATTCCACCGCCATATCGAGCAGGTCTCCCGCCCGGCTGATGCCCTCGTCGTACATAATGTCGAACTCCGCCACGCGAAACGGCGGCGCGACTTTGTTCTTCGTCACCCGGACGCGGGTACGGTTGCCGATGACGACCCCCTTGTCCTTGATGGTGCTGATTCGGCGGATGTCGAGCCGCACCGAGGCGTAGAACTTCAGCGCACGCCCGCCGGAGGTGGTCTCCGGGTTGCCGAACATGACGCCGATTTTCTCGCGCAACTGATTGGTGAAGATCAAGGCCGTGTTCGATTGTTTGATGGCGCCGCTCAGTTTGCGCAGGGCCTGGCTCATCAACCGGGCCTGGAGGCCGGGGTGGGAGTCCCCCATCTCGCCCTCGATCTCGGCGCGGGGGACCAGCGCGGCGACGGAGTCCACGATGATGACATCCACCGCGCCGGAGCGGATGAGGGTCTCGGCGATCTCCAGAGCCTGCTCGCCGGTGTCCGGCTGGGAGATGAAGAGGTTGTCCACGTCCACGCCGCAGCGGGCCGCGTAGGCCGGGTCGAGGGCGTGCTCCATATCAATGTACGCGGCGACGCCGCCGCGCCGTTGTGCCTCCGCCACGATGTGCTGGGCGAGGGTAGTCTTGCCCGCGCCGTCGGGCCCGTAGATCTCCGTCACCCGTCCGCGCGGCACCCCGCCGATACCCAGGGCCCGGTCGAGGGCCAACGAGCCGGTGGGGATGGCCTCGACGTGCAGGTGAGTAGCCTCTCCCAGCCGCATGACGGTGCCTTCGCCAAACCGCTTGGTCAGATTCGCCAACGCTGATTCCAACGCTTTCTGTCGTCCAGAATTCGCCATTACGTCACTCCGTTAGTGTTAGATCCTTCGTCTTGTCTCGTACCCACCGGACTTTCCGGGGCGGAATACCGGGGCTCTCGAACTCGATTGCACTTACAGCCATAAAAGTGTACACCAAACAAAACAAAATGGCAAATCCTAAAATGCCGCCTCCGCAGTTATTTGACAACCGTCGGGCTGTGCCATATAATCGTGGTTGGCGGTCAACTTCACGAGGACGGGCGGATATGAACGAGGACATCATCTGGAAAGAGGCCATCGAGGCTTACTTCGAGTACTTCTTGTGGTTCTTCTTCCCGGTGGTAGCGGAAGATGTGGACTTTCAGCAAGGGTACGAGTTCTTGAACAAGGAGTTGGCGGAGATCGCCCAGGGGAGCGAGACCGGCGGGCGCGTCGCCGACGTGTTGGTGAAAGTGTATCTCAAGAACGGCGGCGAGCGGTGGCTGGTGATTCACATCGAGGTGCAGGGGTATCGGGAGGAGGAGTTCGCGCGGCGGATGTTCATCTACAACTACCGGGCCTTCGACCGGTACGGGGTGGACGTGGTGAGCCTGGCGGTGTTGGCGGATCGGTATCCCAACTTTCGTCCCCGGCGGTTCGAGATAGCGCGGTGGGGCTTCCGCTGCCTGTTCGAGTTTCCGATTGCCAAGTTACTGGACTATCGGGAGCGGTGGGAAGAGTTGGAGGAGAGCGAGAATCCGTTTGCGGTGGTGGTGATGGCGCACCTGAAGGAGCAGGAGACGGAACGGAGGAAGGGCGGGGAGGAGGAGCGGTATCGGTGGAAGATGTGGCTGGTGAGGAGGTTGTACGAGCGGGGGTACAGCAAGGATGATGTGTTGCTGCTGTACCGGTTCATAGATGGGTTGATCACGTTGCCGGAGGAACTGACGCGGCAGTTCCATCGGGAGTTGATTGAGTACGAGGAGGAACGGAAAATGCCATACGTGACTACAGCAGAACGAATTGGGATGGAGAAAGGTCGCCAGCAAGGCATCTTACAAGGCATCCAGCAAGGCATCCAGCAGGGCATTCAGCAGGGCATCGAGATTGGCCGACAGGAGGGAGTGCGTGAGGGACTGCTGAAAGCCCTCGAGTTGGGCCTCATGCTCAAGTTCGGCGACAACGGGCTGTTACTGTATCAGCAGTTGAGCGGGATTCAGGACATCGAGGTGCTCCGCGAGATGGTCGAGCGGCTCAAGACGGCCAACAGCCTCGACGGACTCGCTGCCCTCTATCGAGCGGAGGCAACTCCGGCCCGGTCCGCCGGTTGAGCCATGGGGCAGGTCTGAAAATGCCATACTTGACTACAGCAGAACGGATTGGGATGGAGAAGGGCCTTCAGCAGGGCATCGAGATCGGTCGGCAGGAAGGGGAACGTGACGGGCTGCTGAAAGGCATTGAAAAAGGCATTGCAATAGGTCGGCAGGAAGGGGAACGTGACGGACTGCTGAAAGCCCTCGAGTTGGGTCTCATGCTCAAGTTCGGCGACAACGGGCTGTTGCTGTATCAGCAGTTGAGCGGTATTCAGGACATCGAGGTGCTCCGTGAGATGGTCGAACGGCTCAAGACGGCCAACAGCCTCGACGGACTCGCTGCCCTCTATCGAGCGGAGGCAACTCCGGCCCGGTCCGCCGGTTGAGCCGTGAGGCAGGTCTGAAAATGCCATACTTGACTACAGCGGAACGGATTGGGATGGAGAAAGGCATCCAGATTGGACGGCAAGAGGGTCGGCAAGAGGGCTTGCGGGAGGGCTTGCAAGAGGGAGTACGCAAGGGGCTGCTGAAAGCACTCGAACTGGGATTGCTGCTCAAGTTTGGCGACCGGGGGATGTCTCTCTACCCGAAACTGGGCCAGATTCGAGACGTGAGGGTGCTCGAAGCGATCGTCGAGCAACTCAAGACCAGCGACAGCCTCGACAGCCTTGCCGCTTTCTACCGGACGGCGGTCGCCGACCCGGAGCCTTCCGCCAACTGAGCCCACCCAACGCCGGCTTGCTGCGAGAGGGGCGCCTTGTGCGCCCCTTTATTGCATGTCGGGGCACAGGCCGCTTTGGCCCCTGCCCGCGCTGAACCGCGCCGGGCAGTTGGAGGCCGTCAGAAGACATGCACGGCGGAGGCTTTGAAGG
>JALWUZ010000283.1 GCA_027079895.1 Anaerolineae bacterium | reverse complement strand
GTGCAGCGCGTCGAAAGGACTGATGACGGCGTCCGCGTGACGGTGACGGGGGAGCAGGGGGAGCAGGACTTGGAGGCCGACCTGACTTTGATCGCCATTGGGGTGCGTCCCCAGAGCGGGGGGCTGGGGCTCGAAAAACTCGGCGTGCGGACAGAGCACGGTTACGTCGTCGTGGACGAGATGATGCGCACCTCCGTTGAGGGGGTCTACGCCATCGGCGACGTGACCGGCAAGATGCCGCTGGCGCACGTCGCCTCGGCGCAGGGGATTCTGGCCGTCGAGTACATCGCCGGAGAGGAGCCGCCCCCGCTGGACTACAAGATGATGCCCCGTGGCGTTTACTGCCATCCCCAGGTCGCCAGTTTCGGCCTCACGACGGAGGAGGCGGTCGAGAGGGGGTACGAGGTGCGGGTGGGGAAGTTCCCCTTCCGCGCCAACGGCAAGGCTCTGGGGCTGGGGGATTACGACGGGTTCGTCAAGATCATCGCCGACGAGGCCAGCGGCGAGATTCTGGGGGCGCACCTGGTCGGCCCGGAGGTGACGGAGTTGCTGCCGGAGTTGGTGCTGGCCCGCAACTGGGAGTTGACCCCCGATGAGATCGCCCGCACCGTCCACGCCCATCCCACGCTGGGGGAGACGTTGATGGAGGCCGCTCACGCCGTGTTCGGGAAGGCAATCCACATTTGAGGGAGGTTTCACAGTCAGGATGAAGATTTCAGGTCACTCGACAGCCTGGGTGGTGACGCTGGCGGTGCTCGCCGCCGTCATCATCCACGTTGGGGGGCTCGTCACCGGGTTGTTCGGCGGCGATGTCGCCCTTTCTATGTGTGGTTTTTCGTCGCCGGATGAGTTCCTCATCAGTGCCTACCTGGAGGCGCACGCCGACGAGTTGGAGCAGCCGGCGGGCGATGACGACACCGCCGTTACCTTCGTCATCGAGCAGGGGGAGACGGCGGCGGAGATCGCCGACCGGCTTCAGGAGGAGGGGCTGATCTCCGATGCCGAGTTGTTCCGCCGCTACGTGCAGTATCACGGGCTGGACGCCGGTATCGAGGCCGGGGAGTTCACGCTGCGGCAGACGATGACCATCCCGGAGATCGCCCAGGCGTTGCAGAAGGGGCTGGTGGCGGAGCAGGTGGTGACGATTCAGGAGGGGCTGCGCCTGGAGCAGGTCGCCGATGTGGTGGCGGAGCAGACCAACATCGCGGCGGAGGATTTCCGCGCCCTGGTGACGACCGGCTGGCAGGAGATGAATTTCCCCTACGGCTTCCTGAGCACTCTGCCGCCGACGGCGACGTTGGAGGGGTTCCTGTTCCCGGAGACCTACCGGCTGCCGGAGGAGGCCACCGCCGCCGACCTCGTCTCGCGGATGTTGCAGACTTTCAACGAGCGGGTGACGCTGGAGATGCAGACGGCGGCCGCCCAGCGGGGGCTGACGCTCTACGACCTGGTGACGCTGGCCTCCATCGTCGAGCGGGAGGCGGTGTTGGACGAGGAGCGGCCCATCATCGCCAGCGTGTATCTCAACCGGCTGCGGGACGGCTGGTTTCTGGGGGCCTGCCCGACGGTGCAGTACGCGCTGGGGACGCCGGAGGATTGGTGGCCGCAGTTCACTTTGGAGGCGACCAACGTCGAATCGCCCTACAACACCTATCAGCACGTCGGCCTGCCCCCCGGCCCGATTTGCAGCCCCAGCCTGGCCTCCATCCAGGCCAGCGCGTACCCCGCCACGACCGATTACTACTTCTTCCTGGCGGACTGCACCAAGAACGACGGCAGT
>JALWUZ010000282.1 GCA_027079895.1 Anaerolineae bacterium | reverse complement strand
CATTATCGGTAGATTGAAGGTCTTTCGCATTCTGAGCGAGCGGTACCGTAATCGTAGGAAGCGTTTCGGATTGCGTTTCAACTTGATCGCTGCCATCCATAACCTCGAGCTCGCCGTCACATGACTTCTGCAAGAGGTCTAGTATAACGCATCGCGCTCACCACGCTGCCAGTGGCGCTTGTCGCCAGACTCGCCGAACTCAAGCAAGAGAGTCGACATCAGTGACTATAGGCACACACAACGGACTGCCTCGTAGATTAACACCGCCTCTAAGTGATCAGGTGATTTTATGGATGTGATGCCACACAGTTCCGCCATTCTGACATCTCTGCCTGTGTTGGAGAATCGAGATAAAATAATTTCACCAGGGTGTCAGATTCGCTGGGGGATGATGCGTTTTCTGGAAATTGATATATCGCGACAATCTTTAGCGCTGAGTCGAAATCCGATGAGTAATACAAGTAAATGACGCTATAATCTCCATTGGAATTGTAGCCTGTATATTGACACTCTCGCTTGATCTCAAATCCCGAAATTACTGCTTGCACCTCATCTCGGGTCGGTGATTCTTCCTCACATGGTGATGGACACAATTGTTTCAGGAAGTAGTTTAACGGAAAGGGGCCAGGCCCATAAGAATCCAGATCCTGTGGATCAACGCCTAGTTCTTCCGCTAGTGCTTTAACATTGGCATCAGACTTGCTACAGCCGTCAACAACTAATACCACTAACAAGCTTAGTAGTAGTATGTACTTGAGTATTTTCATTAGCATTGTCCTTATGGTTGTGTTAGATCTTTTCTGATTAGGTAAGCCAAATAGGATGGATGAAACCCTAACGCATGTTCGACTACAGACATGTTCTTGTTGAATAAAATGTCGCCATGCATTGCTCCAAGATTGCCCAATGCAATATCAGCATAGTTAACTTGTCCATAGTTTTTTTGCTCCCTTTCTCTATATGTATTCACTAACATAGCAACCGACGCAGTACAATAGTATCCCATCATTACGAACGGAGCATAATGATGAACAACACTGTGATCAAGGTCCACCAGATCAGGAGAGAAACCTTCGTTGCCATATCCTAACTGAACGTAGACAGGCCCATCTCTCACTGCCCACATAGCCTCAGACGGAGTCATATCGTACGGTACACCACCCCACAGTAAAGCAAAAGCGCGTATGAATTGATTCATCTCATTCGGCTCATAATATGAAGCAAGAATTTCTACATGTCGAGCGAAATCTTCTACCCCTCGCCGGTCAGGTTGTTGATTGTCATAGATAAGATTATCATTCAGATTCAACCAATCTTCCAGCAACCAAGAGCCATTTGGCCCACTGCCGGGAAATATCAAAGAATACAGTCGATACAAACGATCCATGTCATTGGGTACAGTTCCATGCGCAATTAAGAATTCTTCTTCCCATTCTGGGCCCAGTGGATCATATCCGGTAGGATCTATAAACTTGAGGGGTGAATTTCCCACGTAGGCATACCTGTTGAAGTCCTGCGGCGCGCTCGGATCCGGCACCACCGTATCCGCGCTGACAAACCGTCCCAGCGATGGCGAGTACATCCTTGCGCCATAGTCGTACAACCTCAAGCTGCTCTCCCAAAGATGGTCGGTAAAGCGCCGGTCCGTGGGCGAATCGCCATACCGTGTCACGCCGTACGGAGTATAACGCATCGCGCTCACCACGCTGCCAGTGGCGCTTGTCGCCAGACTCGCCGAACTCAGGTGGTCGCTGTGCAAGTACGTAACCTCGCTCCCCTCTCTCATTGCAATCCGCTGTCCACCCGCAAAGTAGTAGCTGGTGGTCAAGCGTTGCGTCCCGGTGATACGCACTTCGAGCGCATTGAAATACACAGTTATGCCACTGGCATCTTCACGCAACACACGGTTGCCATCACCGTCGTAGACAAAGCGCGTCACATCGCCCGTAACCGTGTTCGTGACCACGCTCAACCGGTTCTCCACGTCCCACCCTTGCGTGTACGTGATCCGCTCCGTCCCACTCACCTCCACCCGCACCAGCATATTCCCGTTCCGGTCGTACCCGGCCCGGAAACCTGCGCTCGTCGCTACCACCGCGAAAGGTTGCGCGATGCGTTGCGGGTCGTGGTTGCGCGCTACCAGCGGCAGATAGATTCGGTAGGTGTTGGTCACGGGAGTGGTAGGTTTGGGTAACGTCAGGCCATAACGGCGCCCATAGGTATAGACGATTTCTTCGCCGCCGATGGTGCGGGTGATGATATTGCCCATCAGGTCGTAGCTGTAGGTCTCGGCGTACTGGCCTTGCCCTACGGCGGTGGTCTGTGCGGTCAGCAGGCGGTCGCGGGCATCATAGGTGAAGGTTTGCGCTTGCCCGGCATTGGCAGCGTCGGTGATGCGCGTGATGTTCCCCACCTCATCATACGTGTAGCCCAAATCCAACAGACCACCAGAGACTTGTAGTCGCTGTAAACGCAAAGTGTCCGCTTCGTAGGCGTAGATGGTTTGGCGCGCGTTACCCCAGCTTTGTCGGATGGGTTGCCCCGCCGCGTTGTAAGCCACGTGGGTCAGGTAGGCGTCCAATCCCACGACTGTTTCCGGCAGCCCGCGCAGGTTGTAAGTCGTATGCACGGTTTCGCCGCTGGGGTAGGTGGCGGCGACGACGCGCCCGGCGGCGTCGTACTCCCAGGCAGTCGCTAAAGCACCCACCCCGGCGATGATCTTGGTTTCGGCCAGGGTACGTCCTTGTGCATCGTACTGCCAGGTGGTGACACCGGACGTATCCGTCATTGTGGTGCGGCGGCCAATGCCGTTAGTGCCCTGGTCATAGCCGTACTCGGCGAGCAATGCCCCCGCGCGGCGCTTGTGGGTCAGGCGATTGAGGGCATCGTATTCAAAAGTCAGCGTTTGGCCTTCGGCATCGGTTTGTGCGACGAGATTGCCCACGGCATCATAACGGTAAGTCCAATAGTCCATTGAGGGGTCGTCCATCCACGCCTTGCGCCCCAAAGGATCGTAGCCGATGCGGGTGACGTGGCCCAGCGCGTCCGTCACTTGGGTCAAGTTGTCTTGCGGATCATACGTGTATTGCGTGCAGGCAGGGTTGGCGGCATCCCAATTCGGCGCGGAGTACGTACCATAGTATTCACACACCGTGCTCAAACGGCCCAGACCGTCGTTCTCATAGACCGTCTGGTGGCCCTCAGCGTCCAGCACCAGCTCCCGCCAATCCCGATACGCCCGGCGCGTCACGCTCCCATCGGCAGCCTGCACCTGGACGACGCGCCCTAGTTCATCGTAGGTGGTGACGGCTTGAGGCAACGTGCTCCAATTCGGTGGGTGGTAGACGCCGCCAACCCCGCTGACGGTGTAGGGCAGGGTCGCCGTCACCGGGCGGCCCAGCGCATCATACCCCGTGCTCTGCAAGACGAGCCAGCCGTTTTCCGCCTCAGCTTGCGTTTGGATAACCCGCCCCAGGCCGTCGTAGACCGTCCAGGAGGTTTGGTACTGCGGCGTGGTCAGGTAGGCGTCAATGCGAGTTTCCGTCGTGATCACAAAAGGCGCAGTGAGGGCATCGCCGCTGGGATAGGTGTATTTGACGGATGGGAAAGCATCTCCCGGCGGCGTGACGGCAGTCACGCGCCCGAAACTGTCGTAAGTCAGGCGCGTGGCTGCGCCATTGGCGTCCGTGATGATTTCCGGCACGCCCAAGCGCAAGTTCCATTGTGTCAACGTAGTGTGCCCGGCGGCGTTGGTCATACTCACCGGGAATTGGTGGTTCACGTTGTCGTAGATGGTGTGCGTGGCGTAACCGCGCGCATCGGTGATGACTTCTGGATTGCCCCAGGCATCGTATTTTGTCTGTGTCGTGACCCAACCCCAATCGTCACGGCCTTGTGATATGGCTGTGACCAGTCCGTCTGTCGGCGGCTGTCCTACGGCCTGCCCATCGTAGGCGTAGCGGGTCTGGCGTTGCACCTCGCCCGCAAGTGACTTTACCGTCTCTTGCCACGGGGTGTTGATGATCCAGGCGGTGGGGTTGTAAACGTAATCCCGCACAATGACGACTTCATCACCCGCCTGCTCCGTAGCGCCGCAATGTGTTTCTTGCGTGATGTTGCCATAGTCGTCATATTGATAGCTGGTTTGAGTATGCGGTCCGTCGGCGCCGGCGGGGTAAGCACACGTCGCTTGTGTGCCGATGAAATGGCGGCCGTCACCAAAGTCATGGCGGTATAGGTAAGCCGTTTCGGAGCGCGCCAGCTCGTTGCCGGTCGCGTCGTGTTGTGTGACGCGGTAGGCGTGGCCTTGCAAGCCTTCGGCGTCGGTCAGGCTAATACCACAAGCCTGTGCTACGATGGGAGGATCGGCGTTGGGCAAGCCCTGGAAAAAGTCGTGGTCGCTGTAGGCCACCACCGCGCCGTTCGCGTCCCGCTGCAAAACGCGCACGCGGGGATGGCCGCGGAACTCGTAGACATCGTTGGCCGGGTCGCTGTCGCCCTGATCATCCGTCAGTAGCCAGTTCCCAGGCGCGGGGGCGTCGGCCAGCGTGTGGTACTCGTACACGGTGCGCGTGACGTTTGCCAGCCCATCCGTGGTCGTGACCTCACGTACCCGATAGCGATACCAACACTGCTCCCCCGTGCGCGGCGCCAGCGTTTGTCCGTTCTGAAACCAGGACATCCCTAACGGTGCGGTGTAATTGAAGCTTGTTCCGCCCCCATAGCCGTTGGCAATGCGGTTCAGCCACGGCTTCCACCCCCCTTCGTCCTGCCCGGCAGCGCAAGCGCGGGTATAGCCAGCCTGGGACAGGTAGCCGAAGGTCGTAGCCGGTAACACGTTGCCATCTGGGGCGACTTCTTGAATTGCATCCAGGACCAGCGCATCCCCGATTTGAGAAGTGGTCAGTTCATAGCGCCGCACCACTTGCCCTTGATCTACGCTGCGCACTTCGATAGTGTGCAACTGTTGTTTACTCCAAAAAGTCTGCACGGTTTGGAGGGCTACCTGGCTATCAAACTCCGGCACATAGTCGTCCCGGGTTGTCAAGCCAAAAGCCACTTTGTACGTTGCGCCGGGCCAACTGTAGGTAATTTGCTCCAGGTTACCGCCGCGCGTGTAACCACTCGGATGGTCATCCCCGGCCATATAGTTGTGGCAGGTGCGGACTTGTCCGGCCAGGACACATTGACACTCATAGGCCCCGTCACACCAAGTCTGCGGCGCAGCGGAGTAGATATGCGCGTGCCCCGGCCACAGGAAGACAAAGTCGTTGGTTTCGCGGTGATAGTCCAGGCGCACCACATTGCCGTGCGGATCAGCGATTTGATCCAGATTCCAGCGCCAATTGGTGTAGCGGAAAGTCTCGCTGCCATCACATCCACTCGTCACCATCCACCACGCGGATTCCCGGCTATCGCCGCCTGCCGTCTCGTCTTGAGCGCCGAAGCGGTATTGCGTACCGTCCAGCGTAGTTACCAGCCAGTAATCGCCACCGCGATTGGCCGCGTCTAGACGCTCGATGCGCCAGAAGCGCTCGTCTTCCAGCCGGTACTGGTTGCCGCCGATGTGAATCAACTTGCTGCTGACACCGTTCAAGACCAGCGTGTACTCCTCCACACAACGCGGCACATAGTTTTCATCCAGATCAATCTCACGGGCGATGTAGCCCACGTCCAGATTCCAACCCATCCCCACCCAAGCGGCTTGCGGGTTTTGCGTGCTACGCAGATTGTCCACCACACCACTGTTGTAGGTGAGCGTCAGTTGTGGCGCCAGGTCGTTCTGCCCGCCAGGGATATCCAGTGGATACGACCATTGCACTGCGCCGGTAAACAGGTCTATCTGCGCATCAGTGACCGTCGGTGGCCAGGGCTGTTGATAGTCACCATAGTCAGGCGTGGTCGCCAGGGCGGCGGCGAAGATGCCCGGCTCCGTGACCGGGGCTTGCAGATACCAGACGTTATCTTCAAAGGTACGCTGTGTCGGCAGTTTTTGCCACGTCCCACTGGCCGTTTGGTAGTAGAACAGCCGCATCAGTTGTTGGGTCAGGGAATCTTCCGGCATAATGCCATCGGGCAGCGCGACTTTGATCACGGCGGTAGTCTGGGATTCACCTATCTCGGCTACCTCAACAGCGTAGCCGAGGCTGTAGGGGAGATACTGGGGTACGGTGAGCACCCATATGCGCTAACTTAAGGGTCTGGGTGGTGGATTTTTTGGCAAAATGTGGCATACTTGTCGTATGAACACAATAACAGAGTTACAAAGCCATCCTTTGGTTGACAAAGATTGGGAGGAAGTACT
>JALWUZ010000281.1 GCA_027079895.1 Anaerolineae bacterium | reverse complement strand
CAGCCGGGCCCGGCGGCCCCTGGGGATGGAGACCGCTCGCCGCTTGCGCTTCTTGCGCTTGGCCGCTTTGCGCTGAAGGGCTTTCTGACGCCGTTTTGATGTGTGTTTCTTAGCCATCTGTCCGATCCTTTCTGTGATTCCCTTCCAGGTCAAGCCGTATACGCGCCGGAAGTCACGCCGCCGCCCTGACCCGTCCAATCGGTGTGGAAGAACTCGCCGCGTGGACGGTCAACCCGCTCGTAGGTGTGCGCCCCGAAATAGTCCCGTTGCGCCTGGAGCAGGTTGGCCGGCAACCGCTCCCGCCGGTAGCCGTCGTAGAACGCCAACGCGCTCGCCAGGGCCGGGACCGGAATCCCCATCCCCACCGCCTGGGCGACGACGCGCCGCCAGGCCGGTTGGGCCGCCTCCACCTCGGCCCGGAAGTAATCGTCCAGCAGGAGATTGGGCAGGTCGGGCCGCCGGTCGAACGCCTTCTTGATCTCGCCCAGGAAGGCGGAGCGGATGATGCAGCCGCCGCGCCACATCAGAGCGATGCCGCCGTAGTTGAGGTTCCAGCCGTACTCGGCGGCGGCGGCCCGCATGAGCATGTAGCCCTGGGTGTAGGAGATGATCTTGGCGGCGTACAGCGCGTCGTGCAGGTCGGCGACGAACGCTTCCCTGTCGCCGTCGAAGGCCGGACGGGGGCCGGTCAGCACCCGTGAGGCCGCCACCCGCTCCTCCTTCAACGCCGAGAGGAACCGCGCCAGCACCGCCTCGCTGATCAACGTCAGCGGGATGCCCATCTCCAGCGCGGAGATGGCCGTCCACTTGCCGGTCCCCTTCTGCCCGGCGGTGTCCAGAATCTTCTCCACCAGCGGCGCACCATCGCTGTCCTTGAAAGCCAGGATGTCGGCGGTGATGCCGATCAGGTAGGAGTCCAGTTTCCCCCTGTTCCACGCGGCGAAAACGGACTGCATTTCGTCGGCACTCATCCCCAGGCCCTCTTTCATCAGGTGATAGGACTCGCAGATGAGTTGCATGTCGCCGTACTCGATGCCGTTGTGTACCATTTTGACGAAGTGCCCCGCGCCGTTCTCGCCGACCCAATCACAACAGGGGGTGCCGTCAGCCACCTCCGCGGCGATGGCCTGGAAGATGGGCCGGACGTGTTCCCAGGCCGCCGGGCTGCCGCCGGGCATGATGGACGGGCCGTGCCGCGCCCCCTCCTCCCCGCCGGAGATGCCGGTGCCGATGTAGAGCAGGCCGCGAGATTCGACCTGCTCCACCCGGCGCATGGTGTCCCGGTAGTTGGAGTTGCCGCCGTCAATGATGATGTCGCCGGGCTCCAAGAGGGGGAGCAGTTGGGCGATGAGGTCGTCCACCGGACGGCCCGCCCTGACCATCAACATCACCCGCCGGGGGCGTTCGAGCAGGGCGACCAACTCCGCGAGCGAGTGCGCCCCGACGATCTCCGTGCCCCTGGCGTTGCCGTCGAGGAAGGCGTCCACTTTGGAGGTGGTGCGGTTGTACACCGCCACCTTGAAGCCGTGATCGTTCATATTCAAAGCCAAGTTCTGCCCCATCACCGCCAGCCCGATGAGGCCGAGGTCACAAGTCGCCGCTGACATCTGTTCACCTCCTCTTCCGCGTCATTCGTTTGACACTTCGTCCGCGCTCCGTCGTGGCCCGCTACGCGCCGGAGATGTCGGAAGACCTGGAATCGCTCATCCACCTGGGCCGGATCGAGATGGCCGACGCCCGACGCGATACAGCACCTCCCCCGCCCGCTCCACCACCATGACGCC
>JALWUZ010000280.1 GCA_027079895.1 Anaerolineae bacterium | reverse complement strand
GTGCAGTGCCATGAGGCACGCGGCAACGAGGGGAAAACCGAGGCAATGCAAGACATAGAAGCGCAAGAGCGCCGCCTCGCCCACGAAACGTCCGGCCAAGAGACCGAAGCGCACGTCATCACCGGCATGGACGAAGTCCAGGCCTCCAAAGCTGATCAGGGCTGCCCCTGGACCTTCAGGGCCGAGGAAGGGCGTCGCTCGGGCCATGTTGGTCCCGACGGTGATCGCCCAGACCGCGAGTTGGTCCCACGGCAGGAGATAGCCCGTAAAGGAGAGCAGGAGAGTGATCACCAGCAGGATCACCCCCACGTTCCAGTTGAACTCCCGGGGCGGTTTGTAGGAGCCGGTCAGAAAGACGCGGTACATGTGCAACCAGACCGTGATCACCATCAGGTGCGCCGACCAACGGTGCACCTCGCGCATGACCCCGATGGGCACGTGCTCCCTTAGGGCGAAGATGTCCTGGTAGGCCAACTCGGCGGTTGGTCGGTAGTAGAACATCAGGAGCAGGCCCGTAATCGTCTCGATCAGGAACAGGAAGAAGGTCAGCCCTCCCATGCACCAGGTATAGGAGAGACGGATTCCGCTGCGGCGCACCTTCACCGGGTGAAGGTGCAGGACCACATTCGAGAGCACGGCCAGAGTCCGGTTGCGCGGAGTGTCCGGGTATCCGTGCCGGAAGATCGAGCGCCAGATCTGGGTACTCGTGATGTACTTGAAAAGCTTGTCCATCAGGCGGCTGCTGGGGGGGGATCCTCGGTCTTGGAATCGATCAGGGGATCAGCCGACGTATTCGAGATAGGAGCCGGGCAGACCCCACTGCCCCTTCTCCTGCTGATACTTGGTGTTCTTGTCGATCAAGAGCTGGCCGTCCTCGGCCAGGGTGATTTTGAAGCGTTCGAGCGGGCGCGGAGCGGGACCCTCGACGTTGATGCCGCTCTTGATGAAACCGGATCCGTGGCAAGGGCACTTGAACTTCTCCTCGGCCACCAGGTAGTTGGGCGTACAACCCAGGTGGGTGCAGACCGTGGAAAGCACGTAGAAGCCCTTCGATTCGCGGATGATCCAGACCGCGTTGGATGCCTTGTAGCGGGTATCGACCGCGTCGATCGCATACTCCGCCGGGAAGCCGGCCTTGAACTCCTGGGGGGGCTCGTAGAGCACATTGGGGAAGAGAAAGCGCGTCATGGCGCCCACCATCCCCGTCACGCCGGCACCAAAGATCAACCAGGCGGTCAGAAGCAGGCCGCGGCGCGGCACCTCCCCGCGCAGGGGTGCTCGGACGAGCGGCGCGGATTGGGGCTTCGCCTTGTCGCCAATGGACTGGTCGCCAGTGGGCTGTTTGTCTTGATCAGTCATGGAACGCTCCTTCAGGGCTTGTCCGCATCGCGGTCCGCCAGCAGGGTCAGGACTTGGTCCCTCACATTCAGGTCCGGATCCTCGCGTAGGGAGGCGATCACCTGCCAGTCCTCGTCTCGACCGAGATGGGCGAGGAAGGCAAGGGCCTTGATCCGGTTGTGCGAAACATCCTCCGCCCGGGTGAAGAGGCTCGGATCCGCCTCACGGGCGGCTTCGTAGACCTCGGTGCCGGTCATCGAGACCAGGACCTCGGCGGCCTCGTACCCGGGAGGGTCGAGCTTGGCCAGGGAGAAGGCAGCGGTCCCTCGCACCAAGAGGGAGGGATCGCCCAGGGCCCCGATCAGCGCCTCTCGAACCCCCTCACCGGGGAGATTGGCCAGGGCGGAGGCGGCCACCACCCGCAGCAGGACCTGGTCACTCGAAAGG
>JALWUZ010000279.1 GCA_027079895.1 Anaerolineae bacterium | reverse complement strand
TCGACCCGGTCTCGATGTTCCTCCTGATCGGCTGGCGCATCGTCAACGGCTGGAGTCGGGCCGAACTGCTCCGCAAACTCCACGACCCGCGCTACGCCGACTACGCCCGTCTGTTCGGCTTCGAGGATGGCTGCTTCCCCACCGAAGGCGGCCTCCGCCATTGGCTGACGGCCCTCGGACAGCACTCCCAGAACGGCGACACCGTCAGCGTCGCGCTGGACGAGAAGCAAGCCACCGCTGTGGCCTGGGAGTACCTCAACGACCTCATCGCCCGGTCGGTCACCCTGCTGCTCGAAAGCGGGTTCATCACCCCGTCCGCTTGGGAAGAGGCCCTCATCTGCCCCGATGGGATGCTCCACGATGCCGCTTCCCGCCTCAAGTGCGGCTCTGTCACCGAGACCTGTTATCAGCCCACCTCTGCCGACAACCCGCGTCCCTGCCCGGCGCAGAAGAAAGGACACCGGGGCTGCGATTGCGACACCTTGGCCTGCGCCGCGGTGTGCCGCCGGGCGACTCCCCGCGACCCCAAGGCCCGTCTCGTCCAATATCGCGGCACCAATCAGCCCCAGGCCGCGTCCGAGGAGCAGGACGACGAGGAGAAGACCGGCCGTGGCGTGCTCCGTTATGGGTATGCCAGTCTGCCGTTGCTCCTCGTAGACCCCACGCGGCGCTTCCACGTCATCCTGGCCGACCACTTCTCCATCGCCAACGACCGCCAGGAAGTCCCCTTCGCCGCGCAACTCCTCCAACTCGCATCCTGCTATCCCACTCTGCGGGTGAAGGATGTGGTCGGCGATGCCGCGTTCGGCTACACCGTCGTCTTGCGGGTGGTGTATAAGAACCTCCGGGCCCGACGGGTGATCGACCTGCGGGCTCATCCGACCGACCGCGACCGGAAACGGTGGCCGGAGCGCGGGTACGACGACCACGGGCGTCCGATCTGTGCCCTCGGCTACCGGCTCACTTCCAACGGCTTTGACTTCGCCAAACGCCGTCACAAGTGGTTCTGCCGCCAGGTCTGCCAGACGGGCGAGGAACCGGCGGTCGAGCTCGAAGATGTTCCCCAGCCGCCTATGGAGTGTCCCCACCTGCGAGAGGACTCCGCTTTCGGCTACATCCTCAACGTCGGGTTCTCCTTCGCGGACGGATCGTGTCGTCTGGCCCGCGATGTCCCCTACGGCTCGGCCGCCTGGAAGCGGCTCTACCACCGCGCCCGCAACGCTTCCGAGAGCCGCAACGCCACTTTCGAGCGGTGGGGTCTCAAACGCCTGCCGGTCTACGGTGTTCCGCGTTCCAAGGCCCTCATCTTCCTCGCCGACGTCTGGGCGAACCTCACCACTTTGGCCCGGCTCTTCCGCGAGGCGACTGCTGCTACCGGCGGATAAGAGAGTCAGCCTCTCCACATAGCCTTTCCTCCACCGGGCGGCCCGGCCGCGCGGTGCATTCCCCTTTGCCTCCCACCCGATTTCGAGCCCGCTCGTCGCTCCCGTTCGATTACCTGACGCCGCTCCCGCCCCCGCTCACCCTGCCGTTTGCTTCGTTTCGGGCGTGCCGGAGGGGGCGCGTCGGCTCGGTCAACCCCCCACGACTTACCGGCCTCCCCCGTTCCCTCAATCCTCTCCTAGCCACCTGACACTTTTGTACGGGTTGACCACCGTGCCACTTTGGATAGAATGTAACAGGAATTTCATAAGGAGGTGGTGCGATGAGTAAGCAATTCTTCTCCATTTGGTTTCAATGGCTGGCGCAAATCCGGCCCGGCGAGCGCATTACCCGTCTTCGCAA
>JALWUZ010000278.1 GCA_027079895.1 Anaerolineae bacterium | reverse complement strand
TTCCAAAAACGGCTTCAACATCAGCTGGCCTTTGGCTTCTGTGTTGCCGACCTTTTTCACTTAATAAACGTTTCTTTGCTTTTGCTTTATATTTTTTAAGCTTGTGGTTAACCCGTATAATTCTGTTTCCCTCTGAATTATGGCACACACCTCTTAGAGGACACCCTTGGCAATTTTGGGCTTCATATAAATGGATTTCTTGCGTATATCCGCTTTCATTTATTCTTTCCTTTACTCCGACTTTATGCATTCTTTGTCCCATTGGACAAACAAAAAAATCGTTTTCTTCATTGTAGTATAATTTATCTTGATGAAACTCAGGTGTTGCTTTTTCCTTCTTATGTTGCTCCATATGAAAATAATTATATGTATTGGTTCAGCGTGAAATGGACTTTTTCCAAAAATAGATAGGTGGAAATTAGCCTGCATAGCGAGCCTCAATTCTGTTCTTCCTGGCCTGGTCCAGCTTTCGTTGTCTTTCAGCAAGTCTTTGATCGACTCTTTCCAGTAAGAAATCTTCCGGAGTCAAATAGAAAAGAGCGCTGTGCAATCTTTCCGTGTTATAGTGATCAATATACATAGAAATTTGTCTTTTTGCATCATCGAGATTAATGAAAGATTGTTTTCTAAGATGTTCTTCGCTGATAGAGCGATGGAATCTCTCTATTTTGCCATTACTTTGGGGATAAGCCACCGAGGTTCGAATATGTTGTAATCCTGATAATTTCAGAAAAGCAGCAAAATCTTTGCTAATAAATTGACTACCGTTATCGCTGATTATCCGGGGGGATACCCCGGGATATTTTTCCAAGGCTCTTTGAAGGGTTAATTCAACATCAAAAGTCTGCATATTCCTTCTTAGTTCATGGTGAACAATAAACCTGCTGAATCCATCGATAATGCTGATCAAAAACAGAAAAACGCCCTTAAAATTAACATATTTAATGTCAATATGCCAATGTTTATGAATAGTCGAGGGTTGCTTAAAACCATTGCCTTTAGAGGTGGTTTTCCTGCCGGGATTCCATCGATAGAGCAATCCCGCCTTCTTAAGTACCCGGTAAGTCGTACTGGGGCTAACGGCAACAACGTTTTCATCCAGCATCATATAAGTCAGCCGTCTGTATCCGATACCGGGATGCTTTTTTGCATAAGCAATCATCGCTTCTTTCTCCCAGTCTAATAACCAGTGTTTTTTCTGAACAGAGGCGTTATGTTTATTATCCATGCCGAATCGTTTTTGCCATGAATAGTATTTGCTTTTACTGATACCGATCATTTTCAATATTTCCTCGAGTGTTTTTCCGGTATATTCTTTGACTTGCTGACAATAAAGAATAACATTATCCCTGACATCCGGTTCAACCCATTTAGCGTTCAGATTTCCCCATTGTACTTTTTTTTTAACTCAATATTATCCTGGAGAAGCTCTGATATGGCCATCTCCCGTTTGGCTAAGGTAGCTTTCAGCTTTGCAATTTCATGATCTTTTTTAGTCTCTTGTCTGGAATTTTTGGGCAGAAACAATTCCACCGCTTCTTCAAACAGCGTTTTTTTCCAGCGATAGATTAAGTTTGGATGGATATTATATTGCTCTGAAAGTTCTGAAACGCTGCGAGAATTTTCCAGTAATTCTCTCAAAATGATGACCTTTTGTTCGGCGCTGATTTTTTTCTTCATGTTGGAATTCTCCTTTCTGGTTTACAACTATTGTAATCATTTAAAAGTCCAATTCCAACTGAAGCATAACAAAATCTTAAACTTTTCCCAGAAAAAATTACAAGAG
>JALWUZ010000277.1 GCA_027079895.1 Anaerolineae bacterium | reverse complement strand
CTTGGCTGAGCGGGAGGCTTACCTCCGCATGCGTCGGCAGATGGAGACCATCCGCGCCCGCTGGCAACTGACCTTCGGCGTCATCGGGGTGCTGCTCCCCGTCCTGGGACTGCTGGGGGTGCTCCTGGCCTGGTACTTCTGGGGGCGGGACTACCCGCTCGCCCCCAAGACCTACCTCGTCCGCGAGCCTCCCTCCGACCTGCCGCCGGGCATCGTCGCCTATCTGGTGGACGAGCGTCCGACGGTCAAGGGGGTGCTGGGCGACCTGTTCCGGCTGGCGACGTTGGGGCTCATCAGCATAGACCTTCAACAGCACGATTTCACCATTACCCTGAATCAGCAGACGGCGGTCAAGGCGGGGGACCAGATTCAGGTGGACGACGGCCCGCCGGTGACGCTGGCCGCTCACGAGGCGACCCTGTTCGCCACTTTGTTGAAGGCCGCCCGGCCCGACCGCCCGCTCAGATTTTCGGACGTCCGTTCCGCCTTCGTCGCCGCGCTGCCGACTATCTACGAGCAGATGGGGGAGATGGCGTCTCGCTACTTTGCGTCGTCGCTGCCGGACGAGATACGGAGGGGTTGGAACTGGGCCGGGCAGCGGGTGGTCATCGCCGCCGTGATGCTGGCCGTAGCGCTGACCTGTCTCCTCTCGTCGCTGGGGCCCGTCGTCTACGCGCCGCCGGCGGGGCTGGCCCTGGTCGGCCTGATGCTGATGGTCGTCAGCCGGTGGATGCCGCAGCGCACCCGATTGGGCGCGGTCGAGGCGGCCCGCTGGCGGGCCTTCCGCCGCTACCTGGCCGGGCTCAAGCGGTACGGCGACCTGAAGGCGGCTCAAGAGGCCCTCGACCGCTACTTCCCCTACGCCGTCGCCCTGGGGGTGGAGGAAATTGTCCTCAAGCAGGCGGGGGAAAGCGGGGCCCGGATGCCCTCGTGGACGCGCCCGGCGCAGATCCGCGTGCTCGCCGAAGAGAGGGAGGGCGAGGAGCGGTCGGTCGTGCGGGTGCTCCGCCCCCGGCCGATGGCGGAACCGGCGACGAGTGGAGCCATCGCGCGGCACGAAAAGGCCCTGCGGCTACCGGAACCGGAAATGCCCGACATCTCCTTGCAGTCAATCTCGGACAGTCTGGCCCGCTCCCTCGACCGGGCCAGCGAGTCGCTGAGCGACCTGCTGAACGCCGCCATCGGCGACCAGGAGGAATCCCCCTTCGAGGTCGCCCTCAGCACCGCCGGAGGCGTGGTGCAGGGGACGTGGGACATCACCTCTGAAATCGGCAGCACCACGTTGGACGTGCTGGAGAGCATTCTGAAGGCCGCCTCCTCCGGCGGGGGCGGCGGTGGGTACAGCGGCTCCGACCGTCGCCGCCGGTATCGCTCCAGCAGTTGGAGCAGCAGTAGCAGCCGCAGCAGTAGCCGCAGTTGGACGCCCAGCCATAGATCCAGCAGTTTCACCAGCCGCTCCGGGGGCGGCGGGCGGCGCGGTTTCCGATGACGGAGGGGAGATGTTAGAGCAATTGTTGGAGTTATTGCGCGCCGGCGGCACGCACCGGGTGCAGGATTTGGCCCGTGCGCTGGACACCACGCCGGAGATGGTCACGGCGATGTTGGAAGGGCTGGGGCGGATGGGCTACCTGAAGCCGGTCTCCGCTTCCTGCGACGGGGAATGCCGCCGTTGTCCGCTGGCGGGGATGTGCGCCGCCGGAGTGCCGGGCAGTGCGGGACAGGGCTCGGTCTGGTCGCTGGTGGATGCCGACTCGTAGCCACTGTGCTTGACTTAAGTTATCCTTTCAGGTAAGATAACGACGACTCGAACGAGGGGGATTGCAAATGACACACGCAGAAGGCACCTTCATCGGCCGGCACGGGCTGGAACTTTATTACCAACGCTGGCTGCCGGACGGCGACCCACGGGCGGCCCTGGCGGTGGTTCACGGCTTCGGCGAGCACAGCGGGCGGTACGGCAACCTGGTCAATCAACTCGTCCCCGCCGGGTACGCGCTCTACGCTTTCGACCTGCGGGGGCACGGACGCTCCCCCGGTCAGCGCGGCTACATCGAGCGGTGGGATGACTACCGCGAGGACGTGCGCCTCTTCCTGGCGCTAGTGCATAAACACCACCCCGACCGTCCCCTGTTCCTCCTGGGGCACAGCATGGGAGGGCTGATCGTCCTGGAGTACGTCCTGCACTACCCGGAGGGCCTGGCCGGGGTCATCGCCTCCGGCCCGACGCTGGCCCAGGTCGGCATATCGCCGTTCCTGCTCACCTTGAGCAAAATCCTCTCCGGCATCCTGCCGCGCCTCTCGCTCGATACCGGCCTGGACGCCGGCGCGATCTCTCGGGACCCGGCCGTCGTCGAGGCGTATGTCAACGACCCCCTGGTTCACAGCAAGGGCACGCCCCGCCTGGGCGCGGAGATGACCAAAGCGATCGAGTGGACGCAGGCCCACGCTGCCTCCCTGCGTCTCCCCTGCCTGATCGTACACGGCAGCGACGACCGGTTGGCTCCCCCCGCCGGCAGTCAGCGGTTCTACGAGCACGTCGCCGGGCCGGACAAGGAACGCTTGGTTTTCGAGGGCTACTACCACGAGGTGTTCAACGACTTGGGAAAGGAGAAACCTTTGGCGGCAGTCGAGGCGTGGCTGAACAAGCGAACTGGTCCGGCCTCGTGATGCCCTCGTCGGCGGGATTCCGGGAGTCCGCTGAAGAGTAGCCGCTGGCGAGGGGTTTAGGGAAAACGCATGGGTGATAATCGTCTCGCCGTGAACGTCTCACTGCCGTTGAGGAGCAAACTGGTCTATCACGTACTCACTCCGGTGGTGTTCATCCTCTTCGTGTCGCTGGGGTGGTACGTGGTGTTGCGCCAGGGACACCGGCTGACCCAGTCCGCGCTCACGCTCTTCCGACGGATGGAACTGGAGATGGCCCGGTCGGCGGCCGACAACGTCGAGCAGTACATCGCCGCCCATCCCTCCTATGCCGACGGGCTCGACAACGCGCTCGAACGAGAGGTCTTCTCCCGCTATGTCGCCTCGGTCGCTCTCCTGGACGAGAGCGCGGCCTGGATGTGCGCCCCCGACCACACCCTCGTTTCCCTCGGCAGCGAATCCTCCACCGTTTACTACGACCAGGGCCTCGGCGACCTGTTCGTCTCCTGGCAGGACGACGGGGCCTCCCACTATGAAGAACTGGTCGCGGCGGTGACTGCCGCCCGCGCCGGGACGGGCTGGTTCGTCTGGAACTCCACGCGCGGGCGCGAAGTCGCCGCTTGGGCCCCGGCGCAGGTCGGGGAGCAGTCGCTGCTGATCGTGTTCTCAGTCCCCCAATCGGCTGTGCTGAAGACCACCGGTGTGGCGGACCACATCCTGCTCTCGGCGATCGCGCTGCCGGTGGTGACGGTCGTCTCGGCGGCACTGATTTTCATCTGGCGGCGGCTCACTATGCAACAGTGGAAGATGTACCAGATGCTGTACCAACGGGAGCGGTTCCTGAACCTGCTCAACGACATCACCTGGACGGCGTTGGCCAAATCGGACGACCAGGATATGATGCACTCGCTGGTCGGGCGACTGAGCGCACTGTACGAGGCCGATGGCTGCTGCCTGATTTACTGGGACGAGGCCACCGACAGCGCGGGGCAGATTGTCCGTTGCGGGGGAAAATCACACTGCACCAACGGCGAGGCCAGTGACGGGGATGTCGCCCTGGCGATGGCCGTCCTGAGTCGCCGCCAGCCGCTGGCGATCGAAGATGTCGGCGACACCTTTTACGCCGACACCACTATGGCGCGGGACGACGGCCAGCGGGCCCTGCTTTGCCTGCCACTTATCGCCAGTGAGCGCCGCATTGGAGTCCTCGTCATCGGCTGGCGGCATCCGCGTCAATTCGACGAGCAGGAGATCTCCTGGGCCGGACTGGCCGCCCGCCACATCGCCCTGGCGATGGACAAGAATCAACTCCTGTCCAACGCCCAGCGGCAGGCGCGAGAGTTGGCCCTGCTGCACGACGTCAGCCTGGCGGCGGCCTCCAACGTGCGGCTGGAGGATACCCTCCAAGCGGCGGCGGAGGCCCTGGCCGTGGAGTGGCAGGCGACCCTCGTCTCGCTGATGCTGATCAACGAGTCCGGCGACAAGTTGGACATCATCGCCAGCGTCGGCTACCCCGACGATTTCTACGAAAAGTACACCGCCATCTCCCTCGGCGAGGGGATCACCGGCTGGGTGGCGCAGTACGGGGAGCCGCTGTTGATACCGGACGTGCGGCGGGACTCCCGCTACATCGCCGGCAGCCCGAAGGTGCGCTCCGAAATCTGCGTCCCCCTGATAGCCGGGCACGAGGTCATCGGCGTGCTGAACGTGGAATCCCCCAAACTGAACGCCTTCACCGACCACGACCAGCAGTTATTGACCACGTTGGCGAGCAACCTGGTGGTGCTCCTGGAACGGGCGCGGCTGTTCGAGGCCCTGATGTCCGCCCAAGAGGAGTTGAAGCAACAGGCGGTGGCTCTCCAGGAATACGCGGCGGAGTTGGAGGCCCGCAACGAGGAACTGGACGCCTTCGCCCACACCGTCGCCCACGACCTGAAGGCGTCGCTCTCCTTCGTAGTCGGGTACGCGGAAGTGCTGGCGGAGGATTACGACGACATACCCCCGGAGCAGCGGCAGCGGGCGATCGACGCCATTTTCCGCGCCGGATACAAGATGGTGAACGTCATTGACGAACTGATGCTTCTGGCGGGGCTGCGGCGGGCGGAGGTGGTGCCGGGGCCGGTGCTGATGGAGCACGTCGTCTCCGAGGCGCGGGCGCGGCTGCGGGCCTTCATCGAGTCCCACGAGGCGGAGATCATCTCCCCGGACACCTGGCCGCTGGCCCTGGGGTACGGCCCCTGGTTGGAGGAGGTGTGGGTCAACTACATCAGCAACGCCATCAAGTACGGCGGCCGCCCTCCGCACATCGAACTGGGAGCCGACCTGCTGCCCGACGGACGGGTGCGGTTCTGGGTGCGGGACAACGGGGCCGGCATCCCCCCGGAAAGACAGGCCGACCTTTTCTCCGCCGAACCGCATCTGTACCAGGCCCGGTTCGGGGGGCACGGACTGGGGCTCTCGATTGTGCAGCGTATCGTCGAGCGGCTGGGGGGTGAGGTGGGCGTGGAGAGCGTCGTCGGGGAGGGCAGCCTGTTCTACTTCATCCTGCCGGGCGTGGACTGACCCCCTCCCGCGTCCGGCGAGCGACGGAGGGCGTGTTCGGCGATGACTTCGGCCACCAGCGGCCAGAGTGGAGGGGGCAGTTCGTGGCCCACGCCGTCCAGAATCAGCAACTCGGCGTTGGGGATGATCTTGGCGGCGTGAATGCCGTGCTCGACCGGCAGCAGTGGATCCTCGCTGCCGTGGATGACCAGCGTCGGCGTGGAGATGCGCCGGAGTTGCTTCCCTCGTCCGGGGCTGGCGATGACCGCCGACAACTGCCGGATGGCTCCGTCTAGGCCGTGGTCCCGCTCGTAGGCGGCGGCGGCGTACTCCCGCAGCGATTCCTCGTCGAACTCATACCCGCTGCCGTGGAGCAGCCGTTGCACCTTGACGATGTGCTCGATGTACCCCGCGCGGTCGGTGTAGCGGGGCGGACGGAGCAGTTTCAGCATCTTGGGGCGCGGCAGGGGAAGCCCGAACTCGCCGGTGCTCGACATCAACAAGGTCATCGTGAGCAGCCGGTCGGGGTAGTGAATCGCCATCATCTGGGCCAACATCCCCCCCAGCGACTTGCCCACGACGTGCGCCCGCGCGATGTGGAGTGCGTCCAGCAGGCCGACCGCGTCTTTGGTCATGTCCATCAGCGTGTAGGAGAGGCCGACCGGCTTCTTGCGGACGTAGGACGCGAGGACGCGGAGGGGGTTGCGGAAAGGGTTGCCGGTGAACTTGGTCGAAAGGCCGGCGTCCCGGTTGTCGAAGCGGATGACGCGGAGGCCGCGCTTGGCGATCAGTGTGCAGAAAGGGGCCGCCCAGGAGAGCATGTGATTGCCCTGCCCGGCGATGAGGAGCATCGCCGGGGCGTCCTCGTCGCCGAAGGACTCGTAGACCAGGCGTATGCCGTTGACCGCTACGGCGGTCGGCCCACTGCGGTAAATCTCCTCCATGCTCCCCGCCCAAAAGGAAAACCCTCTCGGAATCGAGAGGGTTCAGGTAGCGGGGACAGGATTCGAACCTGTGACCTCCGGGTTATGAGCCCGACGAGCTGCCTCTGCTCTACCCCGCAATGCGCCTGCATTATACCCGGATTTGGCATCTTGTCAAGTGGCCGTATTCACGTTCGCGCCATTTGCTTTTCGATTTCTTCCTCTTGTTATCAGATTAACCGCCCAGCGGCTGATGTGCAGCCGCGCCGCCCCACCGTCGCCGGCAAGGCACGCCCAAAAAGCAGACAGATTCGCAGGCAAAACCGCGTTGTCGAGGCCGCAAGGGGCGGCGTCGGCTGCGACCAGTGTTGGGCGGTCTTTCTCTACGGCCCAGAGTTCTTAAGTGTCAGTGGTAGGAAGATATGGGAGCCCGCCCATTCGTAGGCGCCCATATCCGGGACGGCGTCGCGGGACGTGCCCTCGATGTCGGTGAGCGGCGCACCGGCCGGCGTGCCCTCGTCTATGCAGGGCGAGCCGACCCCCAGGTGATAGTCGCCGCCTGCCGCGTCCACGAACCGCGGATCCTGGGATATGTTATGCGTGCCGGTCGTATCCCCGGTGCCGATGTCCGAGTAACTGAACACACAGCCGGTACAATTGTTGTCGTTCGCGTCGTTGCCCCAGAGGATACTGTTGGAGACGTTGACCGTCCCCGGTGTCAACCTCACGCCGGAACCGGTGTTATCGGCGATCGTGACGTTCATCATCCGCCCCGATACAGGGCCCTCATCACTGCTCAGGCCGTCCCCCTCGTTGCCTGCGATCAGCACGTTGGTAAAGTCGAAACCCGTGAGGCCGAAAAGGGAGATGGCCGAGTTGCCCACGCGGTTGTCCATGATGACCGCTTGGGTGAGGGTGAGGACGGACGCATTGGCGACGATGGCGTTCGCGGCGCTGAAATCAGAGGCGATGGCGCGATTCCCGCGGAACAACGCGCCTTCTATGTCGAGGGCGCCGTGATTTATGGCGACGCCGCCGCCGTTCACATCGCTGGGGCCGTTGGCCGTGTTGGAGATGATCTCACTGTTGCGGATGTGGAGGGCGCCGTACTCTGTGTAGATACCGCCGCCGGCAGCACCGGACGTATTGCTGATGATGTGACCGGCGGTGATGGTGACTGCGGACTGAGCGAATAACAGGCCGCCGCCTCCAATCGGTGAAGTGTTGCCGCGTACCTCGACGTTATCCAGGAGGAGGATGCCGTTGCTGCCCAAAACTGCGCCGCCGCCGGCGTCGCCGGCCGTGTTGGTGAGCAGCGAGGAGTTGATCAGCGAGATGTTGACGTTGTCCCCTTCGAAGTACAACCCACCTCCTCCAAACGTTTCTCCTCCCAAGGAACCTGTGGCGTTGTTGTTTTGGATGAGGGTATCGCTGATGACGACCGTAGCGCCGTTGACCAGAAAACCGCCGCCATTGTCGCTGTTTGTGCGATTTGCGCCCTGGATGGTGAAACCTTCCACCGTCACGCTGGTATCGGGGGCGACGCTGACCACGCTGTCATTGGCTCCATTGGCATCTATGATCGTTGTGCCGACACGGGGCAGCCAGAGGGTGCCGCTCATCGCGTACCCGCCTTTCAAAGTAACAGTGATGGCGATGTCCAACGTCTCGGTATACGTGCCCTGGGCGACGCGGACCTCATCGCCGTTCCCTGCCTGGGTGAGCGCGTAGCCGATGGTGGCGCAGGGGTCGGCGGGGTTGCTGCAATCGGAGTCGTCGCTGCCGGTGGTCCCGTCCACGTAGAGTATGCCGGGGTTAGCGCGGGCCGGGGTCACGCCCTGCAATCCCCACAACAAGGCCGCGAGGACCAGCAGGGCCAGTCCTGCGGTGAGCACCAACTGCACTGCCCACCGTCTTAGATTCGATCTGGTTCGGTCTCCCATTGTTTGCTCCTTTCGTTTTGCTCCCGTTGCTCCTGGTTTAACCCGACCCGAGATCGTGCCAGATGTTCTCAGGCTGCCCAACGGAAGGCGTTAGCGGCAACGGCGATGATTGCGAACCCCCGCCTACTCCTCTGTCTTGTTGATAGGATACCACGTTTTCCCCGGCGCGTCAAAATTCACATTGGCAACTGGCCCTGGGCCGCCGACGTGTCGCCGATGATGTGTCACACCTCACTGCCGAACGTGCGCGTCGCCGACTTGACACCCAAAACGTTTTGGATTATAATGTCCCCGCTTCCAAAACGTTTTGGACACCCCCCCCCTTAGCACCCAGGAGCCACCTGATGCCGGTCACACTGAAGGACATCGCGCAGAAAGTGGGCTTCTCCATCACCACCGTATCCCGCGCCCTGGCGGGCTACGACGACGTGGCCGAATCCACCCGTCAACTGATCCTCCAGACCGCCGCCGAGATGGGCTACCATCCCAACGCCACCGCCCGCCGCCTCCGTCAGCGGCGCACCGACACCATCGGCATCATCGTCCCCACCTCCAGCACCCGCTTCGGCGACCCCTTCTTCGGCGAGTTCCTGGCCGGGGTGGGGGATAAGGCCGTCGAGCACGAGTTCGACATCCTGGTCTCCACCCGCCCCCCGGAGGCCGGCGAACTGCGGGCCTACGAGCGTATGGTGCTGGAACAGCGCGTGGACGGGATGATCGTCATCAGCACACGCCCCCAGGACGAGCGCATCGCCTACCTCCTCGAACAGAACTTCCCCTTCGTCGCCTTTGGCCGCTCCGACCTGGAGGCCGATTTCCCCTACCTGGACGTGGACGGCGAGCGCGGGATGTTCCAGGCCACCGAGTACCTGATCGGATTAGGACACCGCCGCATTGCCTACATCAGCGCACCGTTCACCTTCATGTACTCCTACCAGCGGGTGGAGGGCTACCGGAACGCGCTGGCGGCTCACGGGATCCCCTTCGACGAGAGCCTGATGCTCGCCGGCGACCTTTCGGAGCGCAACGGCTACGCCCTGGCCCGCTCTCTCCTGACGCGGGAGGCCCCTCCCACCGCCATCATCGCCTGCAACGACTGGATGGCTTCGGGCGTCATCGCGGCGGCCCGCGACCTGGGGCTGACGGTGGGGCGCGACCTCTCGGTAGTCGGCTTCGACGATGTGCCCCTGGCCCAGATCATCCATCCCCGCCTGACTACCGTCCACCAGCCGGCCTACGAAGCCGGCTGGCGTGTCTGCGATATGCTGGTCAAATTGTTGCGGGAGGAAGCCCTCACGGAACGCCACGTGCTCCTGCAACCGGAATTGGTCGTGCGCGAGTCGTGCGGGCCGCCGCCCTCGCGCGGGTAAATCGAGACAGGAGGTGCTATTGGACAGAATCACGACTCAGGTAAACCGCTTCAGTTACTCGCCACTCACAGAATAACTTAAGAAGGAGGAGTTCCGATGAAAAAGTATACCAGTCTGTTGATGCTGGCCGCCATCATGATGGGCATACTGGCGGCCTGCGCTCCCAAGACCGTCACCGTCACCGTCGAAGTGCCGGTCGAGCGCACTATCGAAGTCCCGGTCGAGCGCACCGTCGAGGTGCCGGTCGAGCAGACCGTCGAGGTGCCGGTCGAATCCAAGACCCTCGTCTTTTCCTCCCGCCTCTTCAGCCCGCCCCGTGAGCAAGAGTTCTTCATCAACGAGGTCATCAAGCCCTTCGAGGAAGAACACGGCGTCACGGTCAACTTCCAAATCCTGGACGACGACACCCTGTTGGAGCGGGCCAAGATTCAGCAGGAGACCGGCCACGTCACCACCGACATCATCTGCGCCCACAACGGCAAGATGCCCGATTGGATTGACGCCGGCTACGTCGAGGACTTGAGTTCCTACGTCAACTCCTGGAGCGACCGCCACTTCAGCCCGGCCTTCCAGGCGGACACCAACCGCGGCGACAAGCAGTACTTCCTGCCCGTCGGCGCGGATGTCTACCTGCTCCTGGCGAACAACAAGGCCCTCCCCTACCTGCCCGAAGGGGTGGACCTCGACCACATCACCTGGGAACAGTACGCCCAGTGGGCGGTCAACATCGCCGAGGGCGAGGGTGAGGGGAAAGTCTGCATAACCGGCATACCGATGAAGTCCTGGATCTACATGTTCGGCGGCTCCGCCCTCTCCTACGGCGCGGGCTTCCCCGACGCCAACTCCTCTGAGGCCATGCAGGCCTGGAAGATCTGGGAGACCATCGGCAAGGCGAACGGCTTCGTCCCCACCGTGCTCAACATTGACAGTTGCGTTGACCCGATGATGCGGGAAGAGGCCTGGCTGACCGTCTTCCACAACGCCCGCGCGGGACAAGTCTACGCCTCCAACGAGACCCAGTTTACCCTGGCGCCGGCCCCCTCCGGCCCGGCGGGCATCGGCTCCATCGCCGGCGTGAGCGGCTACGCGATTATGAAGGGTGCGCCCAATCACGACCTGGCGGTGCAGTTCCTCGAATACCTGACCCGCCCCGACATCCAGGTCAAAATCTCCAAAGGCACCGGCGGCTTCATCCCGCCCGTGCAGGAGGCCCTGGACTACCTGGGCAACGAGCCGATTGACGAGGTCATCTCGAAGGCCATCCTGGTGCTCGACAACGGCGTCGTTTCCGGCGTGCCGGCCTACAAGTACCAGGACTGGGGCGCGGTCAAGCAGTGCTTCGACGACGTGTTCGAGGACACCATCCTCCCCGGCAAGGACGTGACCCAAGACCGGCTCGACCAGGCGCAGCAGTGCGTGGACGACCTGCTCAAGTAGCACCTGTCCCTGCCTGGGGGCGACGCACAGTTGCCCCGGCGGAGGTATGTTTGATGTGACGACGGAGCCGGGAAATTCGCCGCTGAGTTTCCCGGCTCCCTGTTTTGTGAAAGGGGCTGGCACATGACCAAAAAACAGTGGAAAAAACTAGGTGAACAGGCCGTGCCCTACCTCCTGATCCTCCCCGTCGTCGTTTACTACGCCGCCTTCTGGCTGCGACCGGTGCTCATCTCCGTCATCGGCAGTTTCACCGACGCCGCCGGCCACCTCACGCTCCAGAACTTCGCTATGGTCATCCACGACGAGGCCTTCATCCCCGCGCTGCGGAACACCGCCGTCATCGTCCTCTTCTCCGTGACGTTGGAGTTCTTCGTCGCCCTGTTCCTCGCCCTGCTCATCAACCGGAAATTCGTCGGCGCGAGTTTCTTCCTCTTCCTGGCGATGATACCGATGGCCCTCCCGTCGGCGGCGGCTGGCGCGATGTGGATCACCGGCTTGACGGCCCACGGCTGGATCAACAGCCTGTTGCACTACCTGGGCTTCCTGGCCAAAGGCAAGAGCATCTACTGGCTGGCGGGCTCCGAGACCTCCCTCCTGGCCCTGCTCATCGTGGTGGACGCCTGGCAGGTCATCCCGTCGGTGATGATCATCCTCCTGGCCGGCTTGCAGAACATCCCTGAGGAAATGCAGGAGGCCGGATACGTCTTCGGCGGCAACTACCTGACCGTGCTCAGGAAAATCACCCTCCCGCTGCTGAAACCGACCATCCAGACCGCCGTCATCCTGCGCCTCATCTCCGCCATCCAGATTTGGCTCATCGTGGTCATCCTGCTGGGATTCTCACGGCTGCCGGTGCTGGTCGAGCGCATCGTCTACTACCACAAGGAGGTGCGCGGCCTGGACATCAGTTATCAGATGGCGATGGGATACACCATCATCGTCGCCGTCATCGTCTCGCTGGTCTCCCTGGCCTACTTGCAGGTATCGGGAGCCTTCAAGAAAGAAAGGGGGGAGGTGGCATGACGAAGAAAACCCGCCGGAACATCTACAGGACGGCGCGGCTGACCGCGTTCTACATCTTCGTGAGCGGCGTGACGATCGCCATGCTCCTGCCGCTCTACTTCATCGTCTCGCTCTCCTTCCTCTCCACGCGGGAGGCCTACCGCTACCCCCTGCCGCTGCTCCCCGCGCTGAACGTCGAGTACAAACTGACCCACGGCGAGCGGGGCTATCTCCTCAGCGTCTACGACCCGATTGACAAAGAGTACCAGACGGTGCTCGACACCGGCGACCTGGAGAAAATGTCGGTCTACATGAAATCCCAACTGGGTGCGCCGATGTCGGTGCCGGAGATCGAGCAGCAGATCGCCCGCCTGGAGCACGAGGCCCCGGTCTTCTTCACCCGTCGGAAGAGCCTGCTCTACAACTACGAGACGTTCTTCAAAGTGGCCGGCACCGGCCAGGCGGTCCCGGCCCTCATCCGCAGCCTGGAGATCTGCGCGATGACCATCGCCATCTCCCTCACCATCGGGGGGATGGCCGGGTATGCCTTCGCCCGCTACACCTTCCGGGGCCGGGACGCGCTCAAGTTCAGCGTGCTCTTCGTGCGCATGTTCCCCGGCGTGGCGATCGCCATGCCGATGGTCATCATCCTGGTCAACATGGGGTTCTACGACGCCCCCATCGGCCTCTCGCTGGTCTACTCCGTCGGCTCCATCGCGCTGACGATCTGGATCACCGCCAGCATCTTCATGGGCATCCCCGTCTCGCTGGAGGAGGCCGCGCAAGTCTTCGGCGCCACCAAAATCCAGGCCTTCCTGCGCGTCACCCTCCCCCTCTCCCTGCCTGGCCTGGCCGCCTGCGCGATGTACGCCTTCCTCGGCGCGTGGAACGAGACCGTCGCCGCCATCATCCTCACCCAATTCAACCCCACCTTCTCCGTCGTCGTCTACCAGACCGTGCTGGGCGCGGTCGGACAGGTGAACCTGGCAGCGGCCGGCGGCATGGTGATGGCCCTGCCGGCCGTCATCTTCACCTTCTTCATCCGCCGCTACATCCACCAGATGTGGGGCGGCGTCACTGTGTAGGAGTCGGACATGGCTACGTTACAGTTGAAAAATCTGACCAAGCGATTCGGCAAGAAAGTGGTGGCCGTCAAGGGCATCAACCTGGAAGTCCACGACGGCGAGTACCTGGTGCTCCTGGGCCCCTCCGGCTGCGGCAAGACGACCACCCTGCGGATGATCGCCGGGTTGGAGGAAGTGACCGACGGCGAGATCATCCTCGACGGAGTGGACATCACCGACTTGCCGCCGCGCAAGCGGGACATCAGCATGGTGTTCCAGAGTTACGCCGTCTGGCCGCACATGACGGTCTACGACAACATCGCCTTCGCCCTGCGGCTGAAGAAAATGAACCGGAGCGAGATTGACCGCACCGTCCGCGAAGTGGCCGGGATGACCAAGATCGCCGAATTTCTCGACCGCTACCCTTTCCAACTCTCCGGCGGACAGCGACAGCGGGTGGCGGTGGCGCGGGCCATCGCCGTGAAACCCAAACTCTTCCTGATGGACGAGCCGCTTTCCAACCTGGACGCCAAACTGCGGGTGGCGACGCGCACCGAATTGAAGGCCATCCACCACAAGACCCACGCGACGACCGTCTTCGTCACCCACGACCAGTCGGAGGCCATGAGCATCGCCGACCGCATCGTGATTATGAAGGACGGCGAGATTATGCAGATCGGCACGCCGGAGGAAGTCTACGACCAGAGCGCGAGCATCTTCGTCGCCGACTTCATCGGCACGCCGCCGACCAACTTCCTGGACGTGGAACTCGTGCGCGAGGGGGAGACCCTCTACCTGGTCAACCCGCACATCAAACTGCCCCTCTCCGCCGAAAACGCGGCCCGGCTGCGGGGCTACGACAAGCGGGAGTTGGTGCTCGGCATCCGCCCGGAGAACATCCTGCTGACGAGCGCGGACGAGGCCGACCTGTCGGCGGCCTGCCTGGTGGCGGAGCCGCAGGGCTCCCATCAGGTCGTGGCGGTGGAACTGGACGACAAACTGCTGAAAATCGTCGCCCCCGCCCGCCCCAAAGTCCGCTCCGGCGAGACAGTTCACCTGACCTTCAAGCAGGAGTCGCTCCGCTTCTTCGACCGGGAGAGCGGCGCGAGGATTTGACGGAGCCCCCGTGCGCTTCGACGCTGGCATGAACGACCGCGGCACCGCGCTCCACACCGTCCGCCGGACGGCGGCGAAGATCGCGCACCGTCTGCGGCTGCTCGCGCCGCTGGTCTACCGTCGCCGCCGGCCGCTGCCCCCCTTCACCACCGCCGACGGACGGACGCTCTCCCCCGGCGACTGCTGGGCCGGCCCCGATGAGGAGTTCACCCTCACCGTCTGCTTCCGCGTCCCGCCCGCCTGGGACGGCGACGCGCTCGCCCTGCACCTCCCGCTGGGCGTGGAGGGGGACTTCAGCCACCCGGAGGCGGCGGTCTACCTCGACGGCCGGCCGCTGGCCGCCTGCGACCGTCATCACCAGGAGGTCCCCCTGCCGCCGACCTGCGCCGACGGCGCGGAGCACACCCTCGAACTGCGCGGCTGGACCGGTTACGCCGTCGCCGGGCGGCTGGTGTTGCGCGAGTGCGCCCTGGTGCAGATTGACCGCCCCACGCGCGACTTCCTCGCCCTGGCCCGCGTCGCCCTGGGAGCCGCCGACGCGCTGCCCGACGACCATCCGGCGCGGGCGCACCTCTACACCGCCCTCGACGCGGCCTTCAAACTGCTGGACATCCGCGAGCCCGTCGGCGACCGCTTCTACGAAAGCGTCCCCGTCGCCGCCCGCCTCCTGCGGGAAGGGGTAGAGCGGGCCGGCCCGCCGCTGGGAGTGGAAATCGTCGCCATCGGCCACGCCCACCTGGACGTGGCCTGGCTGTGGACGATCGCCCGCACCCGCCGCAAGGCGGTCAACACCTTCCGCAACGCCCTCGACCTGCTGGCGCAGTTCCCCGCGTTCCACTTCGGGCAGAGCCAGCCCCAGTTGTACGAATTCGTGCGCCGGGACGCCCCCGCCCTGTTCGACCGCGTCCGGCAGCGGGCGCGGGAGGGCCGCTGGGAACTGCTCGGCCCGACCTGGGTCGAGATGGACTGCAACATCACCGGCCCTGAGTCGCTGGCGCGGCAGTTCCTCCTGGGGAGCGACTTCTTCCGCCGTCACTTCGACGCTCCCGTCTCGCCGGTGCTGTGGCTGCCGGACACCTTCGGCTACCCCTGGAGCCTGCCCCAGTTGCTCCGCGAGGCCGGGCTGGAGTACTTCTACACCACCAAGTTGGGCTGGAACCAGTACAACCGCCTCCCCTACGACTCCTTCTGGTGGCAGGGACTGGACGGCACGCGGGTACTGACCCACTTCAGCGCGACCCCCTACGGCGGCGCGTACAGCGGCACATACAACAGCGACGGGTCCCCTGCCCAGGTGCTCGGCACGTGGCGCGAGTTCCAGCCCAAAGACGCCGGGGCGCCGGGCTCGCCGCCGCCGCTGCTCCTCGTCTACGGCTATGGCGACGGCGGCGGCGGCCCCACCCGCGCGATGGTCGAGAACCTGCGGGAGATGGAAGCCTTCCCCGCGCTGCCGCGTGTCCGCCTGGGGCGCGTGGACGACTTCTTCCGCCGTCTGGAAGAGACCGCCGGCGACCGCCTCCCCACCTGGAACGGCGAACTGTACCTCGAAAACCATCGCGGCACCTACACCACCCAGGCCCGCGTCAAACGGGCCAACCGCCGGAGCGAGTTCCTCCTCCACGACGCCGAGTTTCTGGCCGCGCTGGCCTGGTCGCTGACCGGCGCCGACGTTGGCCGCGACGACCTGCGCCACGCCTGGGAACTGCTCTGCCTGAACCAGTTTCACGACATCCTGCCCGGCAGTAGCATCGGCCCGGTCTACGCGGACGCGCTCCGCCGGTACGGTGCGCTCCACGACCGCGCCGCGCGGGTGCGGGACGCGGCCCTGGCGGCCATCGCGGGGCCATCGGAGCGGCCCGACGACTCCCCATCCGTCCTGCTGGTCAACCCCACCTCCTTCCCGCGCCGCGACCCCGCCTTCTGGCCTGGCGGCGCGTGTCTCCCCGGCCGTCTCTGCCAGCGGGTAGCGGGCGGCGTCCTGCTCGACGTGGGCGAACTGCCCCCCTACAGCGTCACCCCTTTGACGGCGGCGGCGGCCCCCGCCTCGACGGAAGCGACGGAGCCCCTTCTGTGCCTAGCCCGTCGGGAGCCCTTCCCCAGCCTGGAAAACGACCTCCTGCGCGTGGAACTGAACGCGGCCGGCGACATCACCCGCCTCTACGACAAACGGGCCGGGCGGGAGGTGCTCCCGGCCGACGGTGTCGCCAACCAATTCCAGGCCTTCGAGGATCGGCCTCTCAACCCCGACGCCTGGGACGTGGACATCTTCTTCGAGGACAAGATGTGGCTCGCCGACCCGGCCGACGCGGTGCGCGTCGTCGAAAACGGCCCCCTGCGGGCGACGTTGGAGGTCACGCGCCGCATCCTGCACAGCGACTACACCCAGCGCATCTCGCTCACCCGTCACAGCCCGCGCCTCGACTTCGAGACCGTCATCCAATGGCGGGAGCGCCACGTGCTGCTCAAAGTCGCCTTTCCGGTGGACGTGCTCGCCCCGACCGCCACCTACGAAATCCAATGGGGCAACGTCGAGAGGCCCACCCATCGCAACACCGCTTGGGATTGGGCGCGGTTCGAGGTGCCGGCCCAGAAGTGGGTTGACCTGAGCGAGGGCGGCTACGGCGTCAGCCTGCTCAACGATGGCCGGTACGGTCACGACATCCACGGGAACGTCATCCGCCTCAGCCTGCTCCGCTCCCCGACCAACCCCGACCCCCAGGCCGACCTCGGCGAGCACCGTATCACCTACAGCCTGCTGCCCCACACAGGCCGCTGGGACGAGCGCACCATCGCCGCCGCCTACGCCCTCAACGACCCGCTCATCGTCTGGCCGGGGCAGGGCGTGGTCAGGGGGATGATGTCCCTGGTGGCGGTTGACCGGCCCCACGTGGTCATCGAGACGGTCAAGCGGGCCGAAGACGGGCGCGGCCTCATCCTGCGCCTTTACGAAAGCCAGCGGCGGCGCGGCCCCGTCACCATCACCGCCGGATTCCCGCTCGCCGCCGCCTGGCGCTGCGACCTCCTGGAAAGAGACCGTGAGCCGCTCCCCTGTGAGGACCACCGCGTCACCCTCTTCATCAACCCGTACCAAATCCTCACCCTGCGCCTCACACCCTTGTAACCTGCGACCTGCACACCTGCCACTTGCACACCTGCACACTTGCAAACCTGCCTACTTGCACACTTGCAACCATGCACATCTGCCTCATCGAAGACACCCTCCTCCACGGAGGAACCCAAATCTGGGTCACAGAGGCCGCACGGGACTTCCTCCGGCGCGGCGCGGACGTGACCTTGCTCACACCGGCCGGCGGCTGGGTAGCGGAACAGACCGCCGCGACCGGGGCCCGTCTCGTCACCTACGACTGGGAATCCCCCACTGCCGACGCCTGGGTAGCAGCCCTGCGCGGCGCGGACGTCGCCCTCTGCACCGTCCATCCCCCGCGCGGGACGTTCCACTGCGCCCGCTTCGCCGCCCGCTGCATCGTGGAACACGGCCTCTCTACCTGCCTGGTCACGAAAGCGGGCACCGTCGTGCCGACCTACCGGCGCGCGTTCTACCTGCCGGACGAGCGCGTCCGCTCCGGCATAATCGCCATCACCGCCTTCACCCGCCGCTACCTGGTGGAGACCTACCGCCTCTCGGAGCAGCGCGTGACCCTGATCTACCAGGGAGTGGACACCCACCGCTTCCGGCCCACGCCCGCTCTGCGGGAGGAGGCCCGCCGCCGCTACCCGCTCCCGCCGGGGGACGGGCCGGTGCTGGCCTGCGTCGCCTCCTTCGAGGAGCGCAAGGGGCAGCGGCTCCTCCTGGAGGTAGTCGCCACACTGCCGGGGACGCGCCTCCTCCTGGTGGGGGACGGGCCGGACGAAGCGCGGCTGCGGGCGACCGTCTCGTGGCTGGGGCTGACCGACCGGGTGCGCTTCTTCCCCTTCACCGCCCGACCGGAGTTGGTCTACGCCCGCGCCGACCTCACCGTCCTACCCAGCCTCTACAAAGAGGGGCTGCCGAACGTCCTCCTGGAATCGCTGGCGATGGAGGTGCCGGTCGTCGCCTCGCGGCTGGGGGGCACGGCGGAGGTCGTCCTGGACGGGGAGACGGGGTACACCGTCCCGCCGGGGGATAAGCACCGGCTGCGGGACGCGCTGGCCCGCCTGCTGGCCGACCGTCCCCTCCGCGCCCGGCTGGGGGAGCGGGGCCGGCGGCTGATGGTGGAGCGGTTCGAGCGGCGGGCCCAGTTCGGGCGGTTCTGGGAGTACCTGGAGGAGGCCGCCCGGTCTCCGTTTGCCACAGACGCCCGACTATGATACACTGGGGCAATCACGGCCTCCGCGTGAAACCTCGATAGCGAAAAGGAGGAACACCCCCCTCAATGAGCACCATCGCCATCTTCCACTACCAAGTCGGGCGCACCGACGGCGTCTCCCTGGAAATCGAAAAATGGCGGCGTGTCCTGGAAGAGATGGGGCACACCGTCCACCTCTGCGCGGGCGACCTGGGCGCGGAGCAGGGCACCCTCATCCCGGAGATGTACCACCACCGCCCCGACGCCGAGCGGCTCAACTACAACACCTTCGTCGCCCTGCGCGACTACCCCGACGACGCCGCCTACCGCGCCGCGCTCTACCGCCTGTCCGCCGCCGTCGAGCGCCAGATACGCGCCTTTGTGGAGCGAGAGGGGATTGACCTCCTCATCCCCCAGAACATCTGGTCGGTGGCCGCCAACCCGGCCGTCGGCATCGCCCTGGCCCGCGTTATGCACACCCTCCACCTGCCCGCTCTGGCCCACAACCACGATTTCTACTGGGAGCGGACCGGCGGCCTGGCCCTCACCTGCGCCACCGCCATCGAGTTGGCGGACAAATACCTCCCGCCCCGCGACCCCCTGGCCCGGCACGTGGTCATCAACAGCCTGGCGCAGCGGGAGTTGTGGGAGCGGAAGGGACTCTCATCCGCCGTCGTCCCCAACGTCTTCGACTTCGCCGGGGCGGGCTGGGAGCCGGACGAGTACAATCGGGACTTCCGGGCCCGCATCGGCCTGCGGGAGAACGACCTGTTCATCCTCCAGGCGACCCGCATCGTCGCCCGCAAGGGGATCGAGTTGGCGGTGGACTTCGTCCGCGCCCTGAACGCTCCCCGGCGGCGGGCCATCCTTCACCAGCGCGGCCTGTACGACGGTCGCCCCTTCGACGACGACAGCCGCATCGTGCTCGTCCTGGCCGGGTACGCGCGGGACGACCTGAGCGGCTACACCGCCCGTCTGCGGGAGAAAATCCACCGCGCCGGCGTGGAGGCCCGCTTCGTCGCCGACCTGATTGGCGAGCGGCGGGGCCGCGCCGGGGAGAAGGTCTACTCGCTGTGGGATAGTTACGTCTACGCCGACTTCGTCACCTATCCCAGCCTGTGGGAAGGGTGGGGCAATCAATTTTTGGAGGCGATCCGCGCTCGGCTGCCGCTGCTCCTCTTCGAGTACCCCGTCTATCGGGCCGACATCGGGCCCAAGGGCTTCCGCGTCGTCTCGCTGGGCGGGGAGACGGTCGGGCGGGACGACCTCGGCCTGGTGCAAGTCGCGCCGGAGGTGATCGAGCGGGCGGCGGACGAGGCGGTCGAACTGCTCACCGACCGGGAGCGGCGGCGGGAGGTAGTGGAGCACAACTTCGCCCTGGGACGGCGGTACTACTCGTTGGAGTCGTTGCGGGACTACCTCGCCCCCTTGTTGGCCTGACCGTGTGCATGCGTCCCTCTGACTGGGTTCCGACCGCGATACCGGTCGGGCGGTACTGCAACGCGACCCCCCTCACCGGCTACCGGCGGGCGGACGGGACGGGCGGCAACCCGCTCTACCCGGCCTCCCCCGCCGACGATTTCGAGTCCCGTCTGGCCGACCGCCTGGCCGACCTGCGCACCCGCTTCCCGGCGGTCACGGTGGGCCGCTACCACGTCCAAATGCCCTACCGCGCCCCGGACGACGACCGCCTCCCCGACCGCTACCGGCTCGTCCTCGCGCCGCGCCGCCTGACCACCACCTCCATCACGGTGGCGACGCTCCCCCAGACCGCCATCGCCGCGGCCGCGCTGGGGTTCTGCTTCACCGGCGACAGACTGCCGCCGCTGCGGGAACGGCTGCGCTCCCGCCGCTTCCGCGGGCTGGTCGGCAACCTGGGCTACTACATGACCGCCGCCCTGCTGGGGCGCAAATTCCCCTGGTCGCACGCCCGCCGCTACCCTCGTTTCCCCCTCCCGCCGCTCCGCTCCTACATCGGATTCCATCTCCAGCGCGGCACGGACGGCACACCGGAGGGCGGTTTCCTCGGCGCACTGCCGGCCGCCGTCGCCGTCCGGCGGGATGGGCGCGTGGAGATTCTGCCCCGCCTGCGGATTCCGGCCTATCGGGTGACGCTGGCCGGGCGGGAGTTCGTCGTTCGGGCCGTCAACGCGCCCGACGCGCGGGAGGAGGTGCTGCTCTTCACGCCGGGGCTGTGGACGCCGGAGGTCGCCGCCCACGAGCGGGACTGGCAGACCTACGCCCCGCTGCTCCCGTTGGAGGGGCGGGTCAACCTGTTCATCGCCAACGCGGGGGACGGGGTGCGTCCGGTGGAGCGGGT
>JALWUZ010000276.1 GCA_027079895.1 Anaerolineae bacterium | reverse complement strand
ATCCACTACATGCCGAATGCTTTCTTCTCCGGCTACGGCTTCGACTCGATCGCGCTGGCGTTGTTGGGGAAGAGCCATCCGGTGGGGGTGTTGCTGGCGTCGCTCCTGTTCGGTTTTCTGCGGGCGGGGGCGCAGCGCATGCAGGCGCCGCCGGCGTTGGTGCCGATTGACATCATCTCCGTGTTGCAGGGGTTGATCATCATTTTCGTCGCCGCGCCGGAGGTAATCCGGTTCGTCTATCGCCTGCGGGCGCCGAAGGAGCGGGGGGAGGCGGTCTTCACCAGGGGATGGGGGAGCGTGTAGACGCGCCTCCCGCCCGGCCCAGAGGCACGGTGAGAATGCCCTGGCTGCCTTTCTATGCCGATGAAGAGGATTTTCGGGTTGTCCTGGGGCGGCTAAACGCGGACGAGGAGAGCGCGGTCATCGTCCCGAATGGCGCGGGGCGTTGGGTTGCCAAGCGGACAGTGGATGGGCTGGCCGATGGATGTTACTGCTTGTGGCACATTCCGTCGGGCCCCTTGCCGTTGCTGTTTCGGCGGGCCGGCAAGATCTATACGGCTGCGGTGGAAGATCCGTTCGCGGGCTGGAAGGCGCGGCTCACAGGCCACAATCCTTCCGTCCCGTACTTCGGGAATCATCCTGGGGTGATTGTGATGGCGAAAGTCGCCCAGGGGGTAGGGTCTCCCGATGCCATCGGGATGTCCGGTTTCTCGTGGATCGGGAATCGGTACCGGGCGATTGGGTACGGGGCCGCTGAATCTACGGGCAGGTGGTGGCGCAGGTTGAGAAGGTGGGTGAGAAGGCAGGCTGTGAGACGGATTCCGAGGAAGGCGGGGTTGGAGCCTGAGATCTGGGCGTTCCCGTCGGCTTATCGCAGGATTGCGGGGGGCGTGGGCTACGACGTCAATCCGCCGGTGTGTTGAAAGGGAGAGATCCTGTGGGAGAAGAACAACCAGGACCCCGCATTACTGAAAGGCGGTTGACGAATTTCTCGTTGCCCCCGTTCTATCTCACCCCTTTCCCACAATATCAAACTGTGGAGTGGCTACTAGGTGCAAAGTTACACATCTCGACCGGCGTACCAGCGGGCGTTGCGCCAGGCAACGCGGTATGGGCGCAGGCTGGGATTGCAGGAGATTACTCTCGCCTTTTTCGTCGAGGAGATTGACGACGAGAACCGCGCCCAGTACGAAGTGGCCTACGTGGACGAGGAAAGCGGCGTCACCGTCCGACCGGTCTTCATCACGACGGGATGAGAGGAGCGAACGATGCGCAAGTTCTGGTCTTACGGTCCACCTGATATCGAGTCACATTATTACGCCCCACGTGACAATCTCATCAATCGGGCAGTTACCCAGTTAGTGGGCGAGAATCCCGCTAAAGGCGGACACTACATCACCGTGTGGGCTCCGCGACAGGCCGGCAAAACCTGGGTGATGCAGCAAGTTATGCGCCGCATAGCCACAGAAACGGATTTCGACGTCGCCCTGTTGAACCTCCAATCGGCGAAAAACGTGACCACGAGCGACGGGGCGCTGGGCGTTCTGCTGGATGAGTTGCAAGCCTGGTATCGGCGCGAGTTCCCAGCCCTGACTCAATGGACAGACTTGGGAGACCTGTTCAGCCCCACCTACTTCCCACGCCCGCTGATTCTCATCCTCGACGAGTTCGACGCGCTGTCAGAAGAGGCCATCAACGCCTTCGCCAACGAGTTCAGGAAGTTGTACCACCGCCGGTTGAACGAGAGCGGGCGGCCTGAGGAGCAGAAAAGTTGCGCCCTTCACGGCTTGGC
>JALWUZ010000275.1 GCA_027079895.1 Anaerolineae bacterium | reverse complement strand
TCCCTCCACCACTCGCCGACCGGGGTCGCCGGGATGAAGGCCGCCAGGAAGAAGTAGACGCCGAACAGCCACAGCAGCAGCGGGCCGGTGAAATCGGCGTGCGACGATCGCTGACGGGCCATCCAGCCGGCCGCCAGCGAAAGCCCCACCCCCGCCGAAACGGAGGCCGCCCGCAGCCACTGCCGCCGTTCCCAGGCCGGCCACCGGCGGAGATGAATGAGCCGCCGCCGTCGCCGACGGGACATGCGCCGCATGAGCAGCGCGAAGGCGAGCACCGCTATGCCCCAGAAGAACAGCCCGTCCCACACGTACTCCCGGCGGTGGGCGAAATAGTATTGGCCCAGGAGCGCGAACCCCAGGCCGATGGACAGCAGCCACGCTTCCAATCGCATCCTCGCGTCCGCCCGTTACACCTCGCTCGCCGCCCGCTCGGCGACGAAAAACAGATACGCCCCCTCCGCCTCCCCAGCCCGCGCCAGCGACTCCCGATACAACGGCCTCAACAGCCGCTCGGTGAGCCACAGATTGGCATGCGACGGCCACAACACCCAGCGACCGGTCAACTTCTTGCTCACCAGCGCGGGCAGCCCGAAGTAATGCCCCCACTCCAAAGCCACCAACGCCCGCCGGGTGAAGTACGGCCACCAGCGCACCAGCCGCAGCCCGGCCGCCGTCAGCCGCCGCTCCCAGACCTCCGGGCCGTCGCAGTGGTGATGGCGGGAGATGCGGTTGAAGAGTCGCCGGTACCGCTCCCCCAGGGAACGCAGCCCCAACCGATCCAGTCCGCGCCCGATGGAGAGGAACGGCAGGAAGTTCGGCCCCGGCACGCAGAAGTAGAACCGTCCGCCGGGGCGCAGTACCCGCGCCGTCTCCGCCAGCACCGGCGGCAGGTCGGGGATGTGCTCCAACACCGAGTTGCTGATGACGGTGCCGAAGTAGCCGTCCGGGTAAGGCATGCGCCCCCCCTCCGCCTGGGCGAGCACCCGGTACGCGCCGCGGTCGCGGGCCTCCTGCAACGGCCCCCACCAGGGGTCGAAACCAGCCTCCAACGGCTCTCCGAAGGTGGTCGCCGCGAAGTGACCGTCACCACAGCCCAAATCCAGCACCGGACGCGCCAGCGGCAGGTCGGCGTAGAAGCCGGCCTCCACCGCCCGCAGCAGGGCGCGGAAGGCGGGCAAATCCCGCACATGACGCCAGAACAGGTCAGCGGTCATTCCAACTCCCGAAACAGACGGGGCGACTCCCGCTCGAAAAAGCCCCGTATCTCCTCCCACGAAACCGGCTTGAGCATCTCCGGCATCGCGTCGGCCTCGGCGTCCGCGAAGTACCCCAGCGACTTGACGATGTGTACCAGATTGACGTCCAGCCCGGCGAACTTGCGCCGATACCACTCCAAAGCCCCGCTCAATCCCATCCCGCCGGCCTGACAGATGAAGTACAGGTCAATGAAATCCCGCCGCGCTCCCCGCTGACCGATGGCCTCCAACTTCATCGCGGCCAGGTCCCCCAGCCCCAACACCGTCGTTCCCAAGACCTGCACGGTGGCGTCAACTACCGGGTAGGGGTAGCGGAAGAAACTCACGCGCACGCCTTCCAATTCGCCAAGCAGAGTGTCCTGCTCCCACCGTTCCAGCCGGAAGTCCCCCAGCGAACCCAGCCGCTCGGCCAGACTCCGCACGTCGAAATGGGCCGGCCCGAAGAAGTCCAGGTCAACGGAGATGCGATGCCCCAGGTGCAAGGCGGTCGCCGTGCCCCCGGCCAGGTAGAACGGGCGCGTGACCCCCTCCTCGGCTAAC
>JALWUZ010000274.1 GCA_027079895.1 Anaerolineae bacterium | reverse complement strand
GCCTGCGGCGGGGGAGGGGGAGAGGGCGCGGCGGTTTGCTCCGTCGGCACGGCCACCTCGTCGGGCTGCTTGACCCAGTTGCACAGCAGGCTGGGGGTGTCGCGCCGCCCGGCGTCCACCTTGCCGTTGACGACCAGAATCCGGTCCTCGCGCCACAGGTCTTTCGTGCTCTTCCAGACGCGCGGGAAGACGACCACGTCACAAGTGCCCTGGATGTCCTCCAGGGTGACGAAGGCCATCTCGTCCCCCTTTTTGGTGGTGTGGCGGCGGACGCGCTGCACCGTCCCCACGACGGTCACTTGCTGGCCGTTCATTTCGGTGGAAAGTGCGCCGGCGTAGGCGGTGATCACGTCCTGCAAGCGGGCGAGGGCCTGGGAGAGGGGGTGTTCGGAGATGTAGACGCCGACCAGTTCCTTCTCCCAATCCAGAATCTCCCGCTGGTCAACCTCGGCGGTGTCGGGAGTGTCGGCGAGCAGGGTTTCGTCGGCGGCCAGGCGAACGCCGGTGACATCGCCGAAGAGGCTCATCTGGCCCACCTCGGCGGCGTGGTAGATGTTCGCGCTCAGCCCGATGATGCGGTCGGCGATGGGGAGCAGCCGGGCGCGGGTGCCGAAAGGCCGCAGAGCCCCGACCTTGATCAAACTCTCCAACGCCCGCCGGTTGACCTGCCGCAGGTCCACCCGCTGGCAGAAGTCGTCCAGGTCTTTGAACGGCCCGGCGCGGCGGGCGTTCAGGATGACCTCGATCGGGCCCTCCCCCACGTTCTTGACCGCCCCCAGCCCGAAGCGGATGGCCGGACTCCCATCGGCCTGTTCCTCGATGGTGAAGTCGAGGCCGGAGCGGTTGACGTCGGGCGGGAGCACCGCGATCCCCATCCGGCGGCACTCGGCGATCAGCAGCCCGACCTTGTCGGTGTTGTGCCGCTCGACGGTGAGGAGGGCGGTCATGTACTCGACCGGGTACTTGGCCTTGAGGTAGGCGGTCTGACAGGTGAGGACGGCGTAGTCGGCGGCGTGGCTCTTGTTGAAGCCGTAACGGGCGAAGTACTCGATGTCGTCGAAGATGCCCTCGGCCACCTCGCGCGGCAGGCCGCTGTGTTTCATCGCCCCCTCGACGAAGGAGGCCCGATGTTCGATGAGGGCTTTCTTCTTCTTTTTCCCAACGGCCCGCCGAACCAGGTCGGCCTCGCCCGGCTTGTACCCGGCGATGTCGGTCAGGATGCGGATGATCTGCTCCTGATAGACGCAGACGCCGTAGGTCTCCTCCAGAATCGGTTGCAGTTTGGGGTGGCGGTACTCGACCGGCTTCTTCCCGTGCAGGCGGTCAATGTAATCGTCAATGTACTCCATCGGGCCGGGGCGGTAGAGGCTGATGGCGGCGATGATGTGGTCGAACTCGTGGGGTTGCATTTTCATCAGCGTGCGCCGCATGCCGGCCCCTTCCACCTGGAAGACGCCGGTCACGTCCCCCCGCGAGAGCAGGTCGTAAATGGCCGGGTCGTCGGTGGGGATGGTGGTCAGGTCGAAGTGGACACCGTGCCGTTCGGCGATCAGTTCGCAGGCCCGGCGCATAATCGTCAAGGTGGAGAGGCCGAGGAAGTCAATTTTCAGCAGCCCCAGTTGCTCCAACTCCTCCATCGTGTACTGGGTGACGACGCCGATTTCGTCCCCCGCGCCGCCGCGCGTGGGACGGTGCAGCGGCGCGTACTCCACCAGCGGGCGGTCGGAGACGATGACGCCGGCCGCGTGCGTGCTGGCGTGCCGGATGTTCCCCTCGACGCCGCGAGCGGTGTCAATCAGC
>JALWUZ010000273.1 GCA_027079895.1 Anaerolineae bacterium | reverse complement strand
GCGCGGGGGTCGCGGTCGGCTGCTGCTCCGAAGTCGGCCTCATCAGGGCAAGCAGTCCAATCCCGGCCACCAGGCAGGCGACCACCAGGCCGCGCACCAGCCAGCCCCCCAGGGTGCGGGACACCGACGCTTACTCCTCGATTCCCAGGCGGCGGCGGGTGTAGGGAATCAGCCCGCCGGCCTCGAAGATGCCCATCACCGCCTCCGGCAGCGGCGGGAAGGTGAACGTCCGGCCTCCGCTGCGGATTTCTCCGGCTTCCAGGTCAACCTCGACCTCGTCGCCGTCCTCCAGCGCGTCCACCGCCTCCGGGCAGGTGATGGCGGGGAGGGCGTTGTTGATGCAGTTGCGGTAGTAGATGCGGGCGAAGGATTTGGCGATGATCGCCCCCACCTGTTTGGACACCAGGCAGGTGACGGCCTGCTCGCGGGAACTGCCGCAGCCGAAATTCTTTCCGGCGACGATGACATCGCCGGGCCGGACTTTGAAACGGAACTCCGGGTCGAGGTCTTCCAGGGCGTGCTCCCCCATCTCCGCCGGGTCGCTGACGGTGTAGGTGTACTTGCCGGGGAAGATCACGTCGGTGTTGACGTCATCACCGTATTTCCAAACTCTGCCTTTGATTGCCATTTCGCTTCCTCGTCGAATCTGCGCTACAGGTCTTGCGGATGCACGATGTACCCCGCTACCGCGCTGGCGGCGACGACCAACGGGCTGGCGAGGTAGATTTCGCTCTCTTTGGTGCCCATCCGCCCGCGGAAGTTCCGGTTGGCGGTGCTGATGGTCACTTCCCCCTCGGCGGGCACGCCCATGTGATTGCCCATGCAGGGGCCGCAGCCGGGACTTTCGACCACCGCCCCGGCCTCGACGAAGGTACGGATGTATCCGGCCTCCAGCGCGTCCAGGTAGACTTGGGAGGAGGCCGGGATGACCACGAGCCGCACGCCGGGGTGCAGTTGACGGCCTTCCAGCACTTGCGCCGCCTGGGCCAGGTCGGAGAGCCGCCCGTTGGTGCAGGTGCCCAGGAACGCCTGGTTGATAGGCGTCCCGGCGACCTCCCGCAGCGGGACGACGTTGTCCACCGTGTGCGGCTTGGCGACGACCGGCTCGATGTCCCCGGCGTCGTACTCAACCACCCGCTGATACTCGGCGTCGTGGTCCGGGTAGAGCGCCTCATAGGGGCGGCGGGCGCGTCCTCGCAGCCAGGCGACCGTCTTCTCGTCCGGGGGGATGTAGGCGTTCTTGGCGCCCATCTCCGCCATCAGGTTGGGGATCGTCATCCGCGCCTCCACGTCGAGGGCTTCGATGGCCTCCCCGCTCCACTCGACCGATTGGTAGAGTGCGCCGTCGGCCCCCAGGTCGCCGATGACGTGCAGGGCGAGGTCTTTCGACGTGACTCCCTCCCGCAGTTGCCCGTGGACGACGATTTTCAGGCTCTCCGGGACCCGCAGCCAGATGCGGCCCGTCGCCATGATGACCGCCATCTCGCTCCGCCCGATGCCGGCCGCGAAGGCGCCGAAGGCTCCGGCGGTGGGGGTGTGGGAGTCGGAGCCGACGATGAGCGTGCCGGGCAGGGCGAATCCCTCCTCGGCCAGCACCTGGTGGCAGACTCCGCGCCCTACGTCGTAGAAGTGGGTGATGCCCTGCTCCGCCACGAACTCCCGGATGACTTTGTGGTTCTGGGCGTGTTTGGTGGTGGGCGCGGGGGTGGCGTGGTCGAGCACGACGACGTGGATGTCCGGCCGCGCGACCCGTTCGACGCCGATGGAGCGGAAGATTTTGGAGATGGGGGCGGTGTTATCGTGGCTCAGCGCGGCGTCCGGGGTGACTTCGACGATCTGGCCGGGGACGACTTCCTCCAGCCCGGCCTTCCGTGCCAGGATTTTCTCGGCGAACGTGTGACCCATAGCGATCTTAGCCTCCTTCGTGACTTCTGCGAGGCCAATTGTACTCCATCGCCCCGCTGCTGGCAAGCGCGGATGGGTAGGCGATGGCAATGCCATCGCCTACCCCTTGATGGAAAAGGCGGGGGCGGTTCGCGGGTCAGTCCCCGCCGCCGGCCGCCCGCAGTACCAGCGTGCCGTAACTTCCGCGCGGGAGGGTGAAAGCGACATCCAGTTGCCAGCGTCCGATGAACAACTCATCCGGCGACGGCGCTGAGACGCTCATCCCCAAAGGACGCAGCCACACCGCCCGGCTGCCACGTGGCAGGTAGGCGTTCTTCAGGATGCGGGCCTTGAGGTCGCGCAACTCGAACCCCTCTTCGGCCAGGACGCGGGCCACGATCTGCGCCACCTCCGGCCGGTAGACGGCGCGGTGGCCGGGCAGCGGCAGGTCGTCGGCGAGGCCGGGGGCAGCGCGATGGAGCGGCAGTCGCTCTCCGGCGATCTCGATTTCCGACGGCGGCTCCCCCAGGACGGCCGTCAGGTACCGCCCGGCGATGCGGTTCCAGAGCAGCGATTGGTAGGCGGCCAGGTGGAGGCTGAGCAGACGGCGGGTAATCAGGTCGAGGGCCCGGCGGTAGGTGGTCTCCGAGGGGTGCGGATGGTCGCGCAAGTAGGTGAGTACGGAGCGGTAGTTGGACGGGCGCGGAGCCGCCGCGAAGAGGGCCTCCCAATCGGGCCAGTGGTCGGCGGCGAACCGCTTGAACCGCACCACCTCCGGCGGGTCGCCGACGGCGGGACGGGTGAGGTAGACCCGCAGGGCGTTTTCGGCGTCCCGGCGCAGGATGAGTTTGCCGATGGGCGGCGCGTCTGGCTCGTCCAGGGCGAACGAGCCGAACCGCTGCCGGTCGAAGTAGTTGGGCAGCCCGTTCACCCCCAGGTGCTCCATCCGACGGGACACGGCGGCCGCTTCCGCCGCCGTCATATCCCGCAGCGTCAGCGCGAACCGGTTGGCGACGATGTCCCCAGGGGTCAGCGGGCGGGAGAGCCAGGCGACCCGCTCCGCCGTGAAGCCCGGGCCGGTCACGCGGCGCGGGCCGCCGCCGCGCACCGTCGCATGTTGGACGGCGACGGCCACTTTGTCCTTGAGGGCGGGGAAGGCGACGGCCCGCTGCGGCACTCCCAGCCGGGCGGCCAGCCGCGCCCGTACCGTCGGCGTCGTCACCCCCCGCTTCCGCACCCGATAGACGGCGAAGGGCCCGCGGTCGTCCGGCGGGAGCCGCACCTGCTCTTCGACGCGGAAATCGGCCGGCCGGACTTTGTAGCGCATTGGTCAGTTGGCCGGGGTCGGGGTCGGAGAGGGGGCGGTGAAGATGACCTCCCGGAAGCCCAGCGCGATGATCAGTTGGCGGATGTAGGTCTCGGCGTTCCGCTGGGCCATGTCGAGTATGCCGTCCTCCAGCGCGGCGTCGAGGATGGCCTGTTCGGCGGCGCGGCGGGCCTCCGTCTCCAACGCCGGGTTCATCCCGATGAGGCCGGTATCCCGGTCGAAGATGTAGGATTTCTGGTTGTCCAGGGCGACGACCAGGACTTCCGCCGGGGGCAGGGTCACGAACACTTTGCCGTCCTCGGCGACGACGATGTCATCGGCCTGCATTTTGCTCAAATCCACCCCGGCGATGACCTGCCCGTGCGCGACGAGGATCAGTTGGTCGCCGAAGAGGAAGGCGAACGGGCCTTGTCCCGATTCGGCGGTGATGACTTTCTCGATGGTGTACGAGGCGGTCTCCAACCGGCTGAGGCTGCTGATCTCGTGGACGATGGTGATGGGGTCGGGGATGACCGTCGGGGTAGGGTTGGTGATCTCCTCGACCTGCCGCTCGAACTCCTGCTGAGCCTCGGTCAGCGGGTTCGTCAGTTGCCGCAGGGTGCTGGCGAGCCCGAATCCGCCGATGATGAGGACGAGCAGGGCGATGAAGACCAGGATGAGCAAGATGGTGTTGAGTCCAAAGCCGCTTTTGGTGTCCATAGTCACTCCTCTCTGTAATCGGTGCCGTCCGCCGCCAGACGCTGGACGAGTCCCAGCGTCAGGGCGAAGGCGAAAGCCAGGTCAATGACGAAGTATGAGGCGTCCACCAGGCCGTGCGCCAGGAAGCCGGCCATCGAACTCATCAGTCCGAGCGCGAGGGCCCGCCGGTTCGGCTCCGGCAGACGGCGGAGCGGCAGGGCCAGCCGCCAGAAGGCCGTCTCCATCCACGCCCCGGCGACCAGCCCCGCAATCCCCAGGCGGCAGCCGAAGTCGAGCAGGATGTCGTGGGGATGGGATAGATCCGGCTCTTGCCAGGCCGCCGGTCGGATGTAGCGGCTCCGGTAGAGGTACAGGAAGTTGTCCGGCCCGACTCCCAGCCAGGGATGGTCGCGGAACATGTCCCACGCGGCCCGCCAGAGTTGGAGGCGAAAGAAGGTCGTCCCCCGGTGCGGGTCGAAGAGGGAGGCGAAGCGCGGGGTGCGCAGCAGGGGGATGACGGCGACGGCTCCGGCGGCCAATGTCCCCAGGGCGGCCCACAGCCAGCGGCCACCGGCCAACGCGCCCAGCGTCAGCAGCGAGACCGGCACGCCAAGAAGCAACGCTCCTTTGGAGAAACTGAGCAGGATGGCCAATCCCACCGGCGGCACGGCCAGGCCGTAGGCGACCCGGCGGCGGCCGGTGCCGAACAGGGCGAACGCCAGCGTCACCGCCAGCACCCGTCCCAGGTAGAGCCCGGCGTTGTTCGGCGAGCCGTAGACGGAGCGCAGCCGCCGGAAGCCGGCCTCGGCAGTGATGATGTTGACCCCCAGCGCGTACTGCGCCAGTCCGACGACGGCCACCAGGACGCCCCCCAGGACGAAGAGGTCTATCAGCGGCCAGACGGGGGACTCGTCCGTGCGCACCATCAGGTAGAACAGGGCCGGTTCGACGATCATCACCCGCAGTTCCCGCAGGGCGACGTGCCGGTGTGCGGCCCAGGCGGTCGCAGCGACGGCGGTCAGCAGGAAGAGCAGCACTCCGTAGTCGAGCCCGTTGCACCGCCGGAGGGTCTCCCGCCACCGTCCGCCGCCGACCTGTCTCAGTCCCCAGGAAAGCAGGCTGAGCAGGACGAGGATCTCCGCCAGGGCGAACCGTTTGCCGCAGAGCGGGCGCGGGTAGCGGTAGAACGGCGCGGTCGCCGCGACCAGGGCCAGTCCCAGGTCGAGCCGCCAGAGGACGAGACCGGTCAGCGCGAGTCCGGCCGCAGCGGTGAGCGCAGGCCAGGGCGAGAGGTAGAACGTGAGCAGTGTCAGGACGGCGGCCGGCCACAGCCAGGCCGCGAATCCGCGTCGGGCCGCGCGGGGGGCAGTCCGCGATGGGCCGGCCCGCCAGGTCGCCGCCAGCCCCGCCAGGCAGAGCAGGGCCGCCGCCGTCACCGGTTCGCGCCAGCGGCGGAAGGGGAAGGGGTCGCCGCGCCGCACTTCCCAGCCGACGAGGGGCCACTGGTCCCAGCCGCGCTCGGCGACGACGACCGCCACGTGCGGCCCGTCGTCCAGCCCCTCGGCGACGGGGAGGGTGACGACTTGGGGCGCGTAGTCCGGGGAGGTGAGCACCAGGTAGGCTCCGCGCTCGTCGCGGGGCAGGCGGTTGGCCGGCGCGCCGTCAACGGTGACGTAAAAGTAGCCCCGGTAGTGGCCCCGGCGCACTCGCAGGGCGAAGGCGGTGCCGGTGAACGGGATGGTGACGCGGTCGCCGCCGCCCTCGCTGGGGTCGGCCCCCAGGGGGGAGAACTCCCACGCGCCCTCCCAGCGGGCGGTGCCGGTCGCCGGGGTGTAGAAGGTCGTCTCGACGGCCGGCGGCGCGTACCGTTCGGCCAGTCCCAGGGCGGCGAGCGCGGCCAAGCAGAGCACCAGGCCGCTGACCCATATCAGCCGACGGAGGCGGAGCGTGCCCATAGTGCCGTTCAGCGCCAGCGGACGGCGGTCACGCCGCCGTCGTCGGTCAACTGGTTCACCGCGCCGTCGGCGACGGTGAGCAGGTAGAGGTTGCCCTGGTAAACGACGGCCAGTGTGTCCCCCTGGGGCGACCAGGCCATCTCCGGGTAGTCGAGCCCGATCTCATCGGCGGGGGGGAAGAGTTGGCGGTGGTTGGAGCCGTCCCGGTCCACCAGGTACAGGTCGTAGCCGCCGGACTGGCTGGCGTAGGGGCTGCGGGCGTGTCCGAAGGCGACCAGGCCGCCGACGGGGGCGTACTGGGGCGCGGCCCACATCCCGGCCGCGCTGCTCAGCACCGCCGAGATGGTGCCGTCGGCGCGGATGGCCCACACGTCGAAGACCGGGCTGTCCTCCGGGTCGCCGCCGGTGGGCGCGGGGCCGTGCAATGTGGTGACGATGAACTCTCCCTCCGGCGACCAGTTGACCGTCGGCGTCCAGACCCAGGGGGCGTAGGTGCGGTAGGGGGGGAAGCAGG